>JBMOQZ010000359.1:0-57787 GCA_049322475.1 Myxococcota bacterium
GCGATCGCCCTCGCGCCGCTCCTCGCGTTCGCGGCGGCCGACTCGCCGCTGCGCTACTCGCACAACTTCCTTCCGCTGGCGATCCTCCTGCTCGCGCGCGGCCTGGACTCGCTCCTGCGCGTGGGCGAGGGGGTGCTGCGCGCCGGGGTCCCCGAGGTGCCCGAGGGGGCGCTCGGCGTCGCGGGCGGGGCGATCGCCGCGCTCTTGCTCGTCGACCCCGCCTACACCGGGGGGCCGTCGCGGGAGCCGCCGTCGGCGCAGAGCGTGGCCGAGTGGCGCACCGCGCAGGTGGTGCTCGCCAACTTCCCGCCCGAGGCCGTCACGGCGTGCACGGGGCCGGAGATCGCCGCGCTCGCGGGCCGGCTGCAGTGCCCCAACACCGGCGGCTCGCGCATCGCCGACATGCCGCGGGCCGACCGGATGGCGTTGTCCAACGCGTGCGCCGGCGAGGGCGACATCCCCTACGTGGTGCTGCTGACCGCGCGGGACGAGCGCACCGAGTCCCGGAAGAAGCTCGACGCCTGGGTGGCGTCCGGCGAGCGGCTCGTGGACGTGGTGGTGGCGCCCGACTTCGAGGCGAGGGTCTACGCCGTGCGGCGGTTCGGGGGCGCGAGGCCCTGAGCGCCGCGGGGCCGGGCGGTCAGCGGCGGCCGGTGACGACGGCGCGGTCGCCGAGGCCGTTCGCGGTGCCGAGACGCTACTTCGGCGCGCCCGGCGGGGTGGGCGGGCGCATGGGCGACATCGGCATCGGCGGGCGGCCGGGGGGGCCGCCCGCGCCCGCGGCGCCGTCGGGCGGCTTCGGGGCCTTCTTGGGCTCCTCGGGCGGCAGCTTGCCCTCGATCATGTCGTCGACGTCCTCGGCGACGTCGCTCGCGGGGCCCTTCGAGAGCTTGACCATCCCGCGGGTGGACTCGCTCTGCGCGAACCAGTCCTCGCCCGCCTCGAGCAGCCGCATCGTCTCGGCCGGCTTGCCCGCGGCGCGCACGGTGAGATCGAACGAGGGCACCGGATCGGTCGGGGCCTCGCCCTCCTGCACGTAGCCCGTGCTCTTGAGCTTCATGACCTTGTCGATCCAGTTGCCGAAGCTCTCGTCCTTGCCCGGCTTGCCCTCGCGCTCCCAGTAGGCGGCGGCCTTGTCGTCCTTGTTCTTCTGCGTCCAGACGAGGGTCTGCCCGCCGAGGCCGAGCGTGATGCCCTCGATCTCCTCCTTCTTGCCGGCGACCAGCGAGCGCTCGGGGAGCCGCGTGTTCGCGAACTTCAGCGTCTTGAACGGTTCGTCCTTCACGACGTAGACCTTGCCGGTCTCCTTGTGACGGACGTAGCGGTCCTTCGTTCCGTAGGTCTCGCCGCCGAGCTCGAGCGTGCTCGTGCGGCCGCCGGCCACGACGGTGACGGTGGTTTCGGGCTCCTTGAGCCCGAAGGCCTCGATCTTCGCGTCGTCCACGGCGTCGAGCGTGCGCAGCGCCATGAGCGGCCCGAAGTTCTCGAGCAGCTTGTCGGCGGCCGACCCGGCCTTGAACGACTGGGTCTTGACCTCGGTGGTCTCGACGCCGTCGACCTTCTTCTTCTTGTTCTCGACCGTGGTGACCCACGGGTAGCGGCCGTGGGCGTCCTCGCGCATCTCGAAGGTGACGTCGAGGTCCTTGCCGTCGTAGACCACCTTCTCGAGCTCGGCCGACTTCGCCTCGACGAGCACGACGCCCTCGCGGGGTTTCGTGTCGTCGGAGGTGTAGCGCATCCACGAGGCGCCCGTGGCGAGCACGAGCAGCGTCGCGTAGACGAAGACCGTCTTGCCCATCACGCAGCCTCCTTCACGTCCTTGCGACGGCGCCGGTTGCCCACGTGCAACATGCCGGCCACGAACACGAGCGTGGGGACGAGCAGGCTGGTCCCGTAGAACCAGAAGGCCTCGCCCTCCTTCGTGTGCTGGATCTTCACGTCCTCCTCGTTCTCGACCTCGCCGGCGAGCGCCGGGTCCTCGGTGAGCCAGGCGACGGAGTCGACCAGGAAGTACAGGTTCGCCTGCACCTGCTTGAGGATCATGTTCGACGCCCACGTGGCGTCGGCGATGACCGCCCCGCGCCACTCCTTGTCGTTGGACGCGGGGCCCGTGGCGATGGCGGCGAGGTCGTGGCCGCCGCGCTTCTCGGTGTCCTTGTCGAACTCGTAGTTGCCGTTGGCGTCGACCCACCACTCGGGCATGCCCTTCACGGTGATCGTCACCTTGCCGGCGTGCTCGCCCGCCTCCTCGACCGAGCCCGCCTCGGGCGTGATGAACGCCGCCTGCGCGCTGTTCTTGGAGAGCGTCGTGACCGACTCGTGCGAGCTGAACTTGTTCGTGACCACGTTGACGCGGTCGGCGACGCCGTTGGTGATGCGCACGTAGGCCTTGTCGGACAGCAGCGGACCGGGCTCGTACTCCACGCCGAGCAGCGCGGGCAGCGCCGGATCGGCCTCCTCGGGCTTCTCGAGCATGAGGAAGAGCGCCCCGCCCCGGTCGCGGTACTCGCGCAGGGCGTTGATCTCCTCGGGCAGGAACGGGCGCTTCGGCGCCACGACGAAGACCAGCGCGGCGTCGTCGGGCACGGCCTGGGCGAGCCCGTCGTCGGCGCCGAGCTCCTTCACCTTGAAGTTGAGCTGCTCGAGCACCTTCTTGACGGTGTCGACGTTCTCGGCCTCGCTGGGCGCGTTCTTCCAGTAGTGCTCGCCGTGGCCGACGGTGAAGTACGCGGTGCGCTTGTCGCGCGCGAGCTTGAGCAGCGCGGTCTGCACCTTGCTGTCGAGCTTGCGGAGCTCCTTGCGCGCGGAGTCGAGCTTGTCGCCGATCTTGACCGTCTCGACGTCCTCGCCCTTCACGAACGCGACGGTGCCGTTCTCGCGGACCTTCCACTCCTTCGCGAGGTCGGGCGCCATGGCCTGGTCCATGACCTCGACCGTGGCGTGCTCGCCCTCGAGATCGTCGAAGTACGGCTCGACCTCGCGCAGCACCTCGCTCGAGGCGGGGAAGAACAGCACGATGCGCAGCGGCTGGTCCATGTTCGAGACCAGCGCGCGGGTGGACTCGCCGACCGCGGTGACCTTGAAGAAGCCGAAGTCCCAGCGCTCGTTGTACTCCTTGGCGAGCCAGTTGATCGGGAACAACATCGCGAGGCCGAGCGCCACGGCGAAGCCGCCCTCGAGCGCCGTCTGCAGGCGCAGCGGGTGGACGCTCCTCGGGCTGGCGTGCAGCGTGCGGTCGATCGCGAGCGCGGGGAGCGCGCCGACCACCCACACGAGCGGCACGAGCGCGTGCAGCGCGGTGCGGATCTCCTTCGCGCGGTCCGGGGCGAGCCCCAGACCGTCGACGAAGCCCTTCGTGCTCGCGAGGTAGAGGAACCCCGCGGAGATCGAGAGCCCGTAGAGCGCGAGCGCGAGCTTCGTCGCGGTGGGGTGGTCCTTCAGCGTGCGGGCGCGCGCGGCGAGCGCGGAGATCGCCAGCAGCACGCCGAGCCCGTCGAGGCCCCAGCGGATGGGGTCGTCGCCCTCGAACATGCGCTCGCCGAGGAAGACGGCGAAGCTGCCGATCAGGTACAGGATCGAGGCGGCGCTCATTCCCACCTCCGGGCGATCAGCGCGCGGTTCGCGAGCAGGAGGAACGCGAACGTGACGGACACGAAGAACACGATGCCCTCGGTGTTCACCCGCCCCTCCTGGAAGGGCTGGAACTGCTTGTCGAAGAAGGCGACGTAGCTGATGACGGCCTTGAAGGGCGGGTCGAGCACCCGCGCCATCATCCAGCACGCCACGAAGAAGACGGTGACGACCGCGCCGACCACGCCCGCGAGGAGCTGGTTGCGGGAGATGGCGCTGGCCCACGTGCCGATGGCGATCCCGGCCGAGCCCATGAGCCCGACGCCGAGGTAGCCCACGGCGATCTCCGCGTAGCTCACCTTGCCGTTCACGAAGATGAGCGCGGGCATGTAGAGCGTGAGCAGCGCGAACAGCGTCAGGAACGCCATCCCCGACAGGTACTTGCCGAGCACGATCTGGGCTTCGGAGAGCGGGGAGCTCTCGAGCAGCACGAGCGTGCCCGTCTGCCGCTCCTCGGCGAAGAGCCGCATCGTGATGAACACGCTCGCGGCCAGCACGACGCCGCCCGTCAGGTAGAAGAAGGTCTCGAGGACCTCCGCCGAGTACCGGGCGGTGCTCGTGAGCGCGAACACGTTGAAGAACAGGCCGTCGATGAGGAGCGCGAGCGAGAGGATCGCCCAGCCCCAGACGGTGTTGACGTAGGCCCAGAAGTCCCGGCGGGCCACGAGCAGGATCCCCCTCATGCCATCGCCTCCTTGGTGAGCCCGAGGAAGATCTGCTCGAGCTCGCTCTCGTCTTCGATCAGCTTCCGCACGCCGACGCCGTGCTTCACCAGCGAGGCGACGAGCGCCTCGCGGTCGTCCGTCGCCAGCGCGACGTGCAGGCGCCAAGTGCCGTCGCCCTCCTCGCGCTTGTCGTGCGAGATGCGGGTGGCCAGCTCCAGCACGGCGGCGTCGACGCGATCGGGGTGGCCGCGCACGATCAGCGTGAGGCGCGCCCCGTCGGCGCCGGCGCGCTCGCCCAATTCCGCCTCCGTGCCCTGCGCGACGATGCGGCCGCCGGCGAGCACGAGGATGCGGTCGCACGTCTCGCTGATCTCGGCGAGGATGTGGCTCGAGATCAGCACCGTGCAGTCCTGCGCGAGGTTGCGGATGACCTGCCGCATCTCGACGATCTGGCGCGGGTCGAGGCCGCTGATGGGCTCGTCGAGGATGACGAGCCGCGGCTTGTGGACGATGGCCTGCGCGATGCCGACGCGCTTCTTGTAGCCGTGGGACAGCTCCGCGATCACCCGGTGCTGGACGTGGGTGAGCTGGGTGACGGCGAGCACCGGATCGAGCCGGCGCTCGACGTCCGCCGCGGGCATGCCCTTGAGCTGGCCGCAGTAGGAGACGAACTCGCGGACGGTCATCTCGCGGTACAGCGGCGGGTCCTCGGGGAGGTACCCGATGCGCGACCGGAAGTCCGCGCCCGCGCTCACGAGGTCGACGCCGTCGATGCTCACGGAGCCCGCGGAGGGGACCACGAGGCCGGCGAGGATCTTGAGGGTGGTGCTCTTGCCTGCGCCATTCAGACCGAGGAAGCCGACGATCTCGTGCTCGGCGATCTGGAACCCCAGACCCTCGATGGCGCGGTGCTCACCGTAGAAGTGGGTGAGCCCTTCGACGTTGATCATCCGTACGCTCCGCTCCCGGAAGGGGCCCGATGCTTATCACCGTCGGCCGACCGTCAAGGGGGGGATGCCACGTCATCGTTCGTCGGGGGAGGGGCGAGCCGGGCCGCGCGGACCGTCCCGGCGCGCCCGCGCAGCGCGAGCTCCTCGAAGGGGCCGCCCGTCTCGCGCGCGAGCTCCATCGTGCGGGCGCCCACGAGGATCTCGCCGGGGCGGGCCTGGCCCTGCAGGCGCTTGGCGACGTTCACGGCGTCGCCGATGGCCGTGTACTGGAAGCGCTCCTCGGCGCCGACGGGCCCGACGGCGGCCTCGCCGCTGTTGATCCCGACGGAGAGCTCCAGCGCGGGGTGGCCCATCGCGGCGCGCTCGCCGTTGAGCAGCCGCATCGCGAGCTGCATGTCGCGGGCCGTCGCCAGCGCGCGCGCGGCGTGGTCGGGCTGCTCGACGGGCGCGTTGAACACGACCATGACCTCGTCGCCCATGAACTTGTCGAGCGTCCCGCCGCCGGCGAGCGCCACGCCCGTGAGCTCGGCGAGGTAGGTGCCCAGCGTGGCGACGGCGGCCTCGGCGGACACCTGCTCGGCGTACCGCGTGAACCCGGAGAGGTCGGCGAAGAGCACGGTGACCTCGCGGCGCCCGGTCCAGAGCGACCCGCCGCGGGCGAGCACCTCGGCGACCTGCGGCGAGACGTGGCGGGCGAGCGCGCGGGCGAGGGCGTCGCCGCGGTCCTCGGCGGCCCTGCGCGCCGCGGCGAGCTCGCGCGTGCGGCGCCAGAGCAGGGCGCCCAGCACGACGGACAGCGCCGCGAACGCGAGGCCCGTCACCGCGCGATCTCGAAGGCCAGCGCGCGCAACATCCGCACGCAGTCTCGCACGGTCCGGGACGGGTCGCGCGGGTTGTACCAGCGGAAGTGGGTGCCCCACTCGCCCGGGCGGAACGGCGACAGCCCGGAGCGCGTGGTCTCCACGAGGTAGGTCATCGTGCCGTACGTCCCGTAGAGGTGGTCGAGCTCCATGCCGTGGCCGCGGAAGAAGAAGCCCCAGCGCGAGAGCTGGCGCGGGCGGTAGGCGTGGGCCCCCATCGCGGCGGACATGGTGGTGGCGACGTCGTGGAAGCGCCGCCAGTCGTCGGTGCGCTCCCAGAGGCCCGCCCAGGGGTAGTAGACGAAGCCGCCGAAGGCGTGGAGGCTCACGGCCCAGTCGTAGCGCTCCGCGGCGGCGAGCCGGTCGAGCGCCTGCGTCTCCGGCTGCGAGAGCGGCGCCGGCGACGTCGCGTACCGGCCCGGGAGGACGTGGCGCCAGATCGCCTTCGCCTCGCGGTTCACCGCGAAGTCGCGGTTGAGGTCGACGTTGTCGCGGTTGCCGCGGCGATACGCGTTGCGCCCCTCGAGCAGGTCGGCCTCGACCTTGGCGCGGCCGTCGGGGTTGAGCGAGGGGACGATCGTGATCTCGAGCCCTTCCGGCCGCAGCGCGACGGCGTCGGCGAGGTAGGCGAGCGCGACCTCGCTCGGCACCCACTCGAGCGAGTGGATCTGGGCGAACACGAGGAGCTTCTTCGTGGGGGGCTCGCCCGGGTCGCCGACGCGGAACCCCCAGATGATCCGCTCGTCGAGCGAGTGCCCCACGACGAAGGGGCGCACGACCCCGGGCCGGTCGGCGACGACGGCGGCGATCTCGCGGTGCAGCTCGGCCGCGAAGTGGTAGGCCGGCTCGGGGTGCTCGACGGGCTCGAGCTTCTTGGCCCAGGTCAGGTAGTCGAGCGCGAGGGCGGAGGCGGCGAACCAGAGCACCTCCAACGATTAGCCCGGTCAGGGGGGCGCGGCCGCGGGTCGCCCCTTGGCGTCGAGGTATCCGAGGGCCTCGAGCTGCTCGCGCGCGCCGTCGTCGCGAAGGCCGGCCGCGTGCCGGGGCTTCCCGGTGGGATCGACGACGTAGCTCTCGACCGCGTCCGGGGCCGGAGGCGCCGCGAAGAGGCCGGCGATCGGCTCGCCCGCGAAGTCGCGCGCGAGGGGAAGCCCCGCGACGGCGTAGAGCGTCGCGGCGACGTCGTAGACGTCGGCCTCGCCGGCGTGGGCGCCCCGCTTGGCGAGGCGGCCCCAGCCCATCAGCACGGCGGGCTCGCGGTGGCGGTCGCCGCTGTCTTTTTCGCCCTCGAGCTGGAAGCCGTGGTCGCTGAGCACGACGAGGGTGTCGCGCGCGGGGTCCATGCGGGCGATCACGCGGGCGAGCGCGCCGTCGAGGTAACCGTAGTAGGCGCGCACCCAGGCGGGCCCGACGCCGGTGCCCTCCGTGGAACGGCCGGCGAACGTCTTCGCTTGCGCCCTCCGCTCTACGATTTGGGCGAGCTGGTCGGCGCCGCAGAGGTAGAGCAGCGACAGCGCGTGCGCTTCGCCGTGGAAGTTCGCCTCCCAGGCGCGCAGGAAGTACTCGTCGGTGGTGATGGGGTGCCGCGGCCAGCCGATCAGGCGCACCTGCTCGGCGAGGCCCTCGTCCCGGAGCCAGTCGCGGGGCTGGATCCAGTCGCGCGCGCGGGCGGCGAGCTCGGGGGGCCACGCGCCTCCCTCCCGCGTGACGTCGCGGTTGGGCGCCGCCGAGGGGGCCCAGCCGCCCGACACCATCAGGCCCTTCACCGGTGTCGCCGGCCAGGTGATGGGCCACCCGACCACGGAGGAGGCGCGGCCGTTGTCGCTCGCCACGTCCCAGAGGCGCTTCACGAGGACGTGGTCGCTCCGGTAGAGGTCGCCGTCCGGCTTCGCCCAGTGCGTGACGCCGTGGACCTCCTCCGCGTACCCCGACGACAGCGACGTCCAGATGACGGGCGACCAGATGGGCTGGATCGCGATCCGCCAGGTGGTGAGGAAGCCCTCCTCGGACACGCGCCGGAACGTGGGCAACGAAGGCATCGCCGCGGCGAGCTCCTCCGCGTCGAGCCCGTCCATCCCCACGACGACGAGCGCGCCCTCCGGCGGCCGTCCCGTACAGGCGAGCATCCAGACGATCATTCGCCGGCCCGTAACCGACCCCCGAGGATCGTGGGCAATTCTCCGAGGCCGTGCCTACCTTCCCGGACGGGGGGTCCCATGCAGGCCAGACGGACGTGGGAGGGGGGCATCGTCGCGGGGCTCGTGGCCTCGGTGGTGCACGTGGCGTTCGGCGCGCTGTTCCTCTTGCTCTCGGGGCGGGACCTGTGGCCGGCCGTGAAGATGGCGGCGTTCCCGTTCCTCGGCGAGCGCGCGATCGCGGTGGGCTTCGACCCCTTCGCCGTCGCGCTCGGCATCGCGTGCCACATGCTCGTGGCGGTGGCGTGGGGCCTGCTCTTCGCGGTGGCGTTCTACGGGCTCGCCAACGCGGCGACCGTGGCGGCGGGTTTGTTCTGGGGCGTCGTGGTGTGGGTGGTCATGTACTACGTCGTCCTCCCGCTCGTCGGCGCCGGCGAGATCGTGGAGAACGTGCCGATCTGGGCGGCGCTCACGCAGCACGTCCTGTTCGGTGGCACCGTCGGCGCGGCGTTCCTGCCGTTCCAGCGGCCCTACGTGCGACCGCCGTACGATCGGGACATCTTCGTCCGGCCCTGAACGGTTACGCCGGGGGCCGTGAATTGGTCCCTCCGCTTCGAAGGCGGCACCCTCGTGCTGGACGGCCCCGGCCCCGACGCGTTGCCCGAGGGCTTCGCGTGGGACGGGCGCATCGGCCGCGCCCGCGCGCCGGCCCACGTCTACGGGGCGCTCGTCGACGCGCTGCGCGACGGCGAGGTCCAGCTCGAGGACCGCGCGAAGGCCTATCGCAAGCTCGAGGGCCTGAAGCACCTCTCCTCGCGCACGCCCCGGCCCTACCAGGCGGAGGCGGTGAGGGCGTGGCACGACGCGCGCTGGCGCGGCGTGATCGTGCTCCCGACCGGCGCCGGCAAGTCCTTCGTCGCGGAGCGGGCCATCGCCGAGACGCGCCGTAGCACGCTCGTGGTGGTGCCCACCCTCGATCTGCTCTCGCAGTGGTACGGCAACCTCAAGGCCGCCTTCGGCGAGGACGTCGGCGTCGTCGGGGGCGGCGTGCACGAGCTGCGCGACCTCACGGTCACCACCTACGACTCCGCGTGCCTGCACATGGAGCGCTTCGGCGACCGCTTCGGCCTCGTCATCTGGGACGAGGCCCACCACCTGCCGGCCCCCGCGTACGCGCGCGCCGCCGAGGCCTGCATCGCGCCCTTGCGGCTCGGCCTGTCGGCGACCCCCGAGCGGCCCGACGGCATGGAGGCCCGCCTCTTCGAGCTCGTCGGCCCGATCTGCTACCGGCGCGAGATCACCGAGCTCGCCGGCGACTGGCTCGCCGAGTACAGCACCGAGGTCGTGACGGTGCGGCTCACGGACGAGGAGAAGGCCCGCTACGACGCGCTCCGCGGCCGGTACCGCGCCTTCGTGGACATGCACCGCATCTCGATGCGCGGGCCGGACGGGTGGCGGCAGTTCCTGCAGGTCTCCTCGCGCAGCAAGGAGGGCCGCGCCGCGTTCAAGGCCTGGCTCGAGAGCAAGCGCATCATGCACGGCACCGACCGCAAGCTCGAGACGGTGCGCGCGCTCGTCGCCCAGGAGTGGGGCCGGCGCACCATCGTCTTCACCAACGACAACGACACCGCCTACCGCATCGCGGAGATGCTGCTGGCGCCGTGCATCACCCACCACACCGACGTGAAGGAGCGCCGCGCCTGGCTCGACGCCTTCGCGGCCGGCGAGGTCACCGTGCTGGTCACGTCGCGGGTGCTCAACGAGGGGGTCGACCTGCCCGCCGCGGAGGTCGCCGTCGTCGTGAGCGGGACGTCGACGGTCCGCGAGTCGGTCCAGCGCCTCGGGCGCATCCTCCGGCCCGGCGCGAACAAGCAGGCCGTGCTCTACGAGCTCGTCAGCGAGGGCACGACCGAGGTCCACGCCAGCGAGCGCCGCCGGGAGCACGATGCTTACCGCTGACCTCGTGCGCGTGCGCCAGAAGGACGGGGTGCTGCGGCCCTCGTTCGTGAAGGTCGACGATCCGCGGGTGCGCCAGCGCGCGGACGACCTCGTCGCCCTCTTCTCGGAGGGCGTCGGCCGCACGCGCGGGGCGCTCGAGGAGGAGGTCGAGGGCATCGTCGGCGACGGCGTGGACCACAAGCTCGTGAAGGGGCTCGTGAAGGTCGTCTTCGACCGCGCCGAGTTCGAGACGCGCGCGCCGATCCCGCCCGCGGAGCTGCGCGCGAGGATCTTCCGGCTCGCCGCCGCGCGGGGGCCGCTCGCCGAGGTGGCGGTGGAGGGGGGGCCGCCCACCGCCGCGCAGCTCTTCGCCGAGGTGGCGGCCGAGCGCGGGGTCGACGCCGCCGGGCTCGCCGGGGCGCTCTTCGGCGATCACGCCGACCGTCAGGTGCTGATCGAGGCCCGCGTGCCCGACGCGACGTGGCTGCTCCACCGCTACAACGTCGCGCTCGTGCAGGCGGTGCTCTTGAAGTCGGTCGAGCTGAAGATCGTGCTCCGGGCCACGCCCACGCGGCTGCGCCAGCTCTTCCGCGCGATCAAGTTCCATCAGCTCGTCCACGCCGCGCGACCCGTGGGCGAGAGCTGGGAGATCGTGCTCGACGGCCCCGCGTCGATGTTCTCGCAGACGACCCGCTACGGCGCCGCGCTCGCGAGGTTCTTCCCGGCGCTCCTGCTCCAGCCGGGGCCCTGGACCGCGGAGGGCCGCGTGAAGTGGGCGAGGGGCGGGACCCTCCGGCTCTCCTCAGACGACGGGCTCGTGTCCCACTACCGCGACCAGGGCGCGTGGGTGCCGCAGGAGGCGACGTGGTTCGCGGAGCGCTTCGAGGCGCTCGCCAGCGGCTGGGAGCTCGTCCGCGAGCCCGCCCCGCTCGACCAGGGCGGCGAGGCCGTCGTGGTGCCGGACTTCTCGTTCCGAAAGGACGGGCGCGTGGCGCACCTCGAGATCCTCGGCTTCTGGCGCAAGGGCACCGTGCAGAAGCGCCTCGCGATGCTCAAGCGCCACGGCCCGAACAACCTCGTGCTCGCCGTGTCGAAGCGGCTCGCGGGCGAGGACGGGGACCTTCCCGACGCCGTCGTGCCCTTCGCCGAGGTGGTGCCCGCGCGGCAGGTCCTCGCGCGCGTCGAGGAGCTCGCGCGATGAGCTGGACCCGCGTCGCGACCGCGAAGAACCTCGCCGAGGCCACGCTCGTGCGCGACGTGCTCGTCGCCGGCGGCGTGGACGCGCGCCTGCGCGGCGAGGGCCGGCCCTCGATCGCCGGCGAGATCCCGCTTCCCGACGCGCTCGTCGAGGTGGTGGTGGACGGGACCCAGTTCTTGCGCGCGAAGGCGCTGCTCGCGGCCGTGGAGGACGAGGCGGCGGGGCCCGACTGGACGTGCGGGTGCGGAGAGGAGAACCCGGCGACGTTCGAGGTGTGCTGGAAGTGTGGGGAGAGCCGGCAGTAGCCTCCTCTACTGCGCCCCCAGCCCCTCCGTGACGGTCCCGCTCTCGGTGAGGCGCCAGCCGGCGTCCACGGCGATCCCGGTGTAGGTGACGGTGCCGCCGCCGGGGAACCAGACGTCGACGGAGTCGATGGTGTCGACGTCGCCGAGGCCGAAGGTGAGCGTGAGGCTGTCCTGGTTGCCGGTGCCGCTGCCGCCGGGCACGGTCTTCATCCACGTCCGCCCGCCGCCGTGCACCCACGCGATGGCGCCGATGGCGGCGCGGTTGCTCGCCACGTCGCCCACGAGCCGGAGCTGCACGAAGTGGCCGGTGGCGGCGTCGTTGCGGAAGAGCGTGGTCGCGAGCAGGTCCTCGTCGCCGTCGCCGTCGAAGTCGGCGACCGCGGAGCCCCAGCCGCCCTCCGTCGTGATCCCGGCCTCGCGGCGGGCGCCGGTGAACGTGGCGGCGCCGTCGTTGACGTACACGTCGGTGGGGCGCCCGTCGTAGACCTCGGTGATCACGAGGTCGAGGTCGCCGTCGTTCTCGAAGTCGAGCAGCGACGGGTTGCTGTGGGTCTCGTGGTACTGGACGCCGCGCTCCTCGCGCAGGTCGGTCCAGGCCCCGTCCTCGCCGATGAGCACGTTCGTCTTGTCGCTGAAGCCGTAGAAACGCGGGTGGGCGAGGTTGGCGGCGATCGCGTCCCAGTCGCCGTCGTTGTCGAGGTCGCCCCACGCGAGGCCGATGGTGTGGCCGTAGTAGGTGCGGCTGCCGTAGAGCGAGGCCTCGCCGGCGAGCCCCACCTCCTTGCCCACCTCCTCGACCGTGCCGTCGCCGCCGTTGCGGTAGTAGTAGTTCCGGCCGAGGCGGTAGTTGTTCATGGCGAGGTCGACGTCGCCGTCGAGGTCGGCGTCGAGCGCCATCGCGCCGCGCGTCGCGAGGCCGTCCCAGTCGAAGCCGCGGTCCTCGCCCCACTCGACGAAGGTGCCGTCGCCCTCGTTGTGGAAGAAGCGGTCCGGGTAGTAGTCCTCGGTGCCGCGGGTGTTCGCCCAGCAGATGTGGTTGGCGAGGGCGAGGTCGAGGAGGCCGTCGTTGTCGTAGTCGATCCACGCGGCGCCGGCGGTGGCGGAGTACTCGGGGTCGTCGCCCTCGAGGCAGTCGACGTCGGTCTGGCGGTCGTCGATGCCGCTCCCGTCGATGGCGTTGGTGAACGTGCCGTCGCAGTTGTTGTGCAGCAGCACCTCGGGGCTCGTGTAGTCCTCGGTGAAGCCGTAGAAGTCGAGGCAGCCGTCGTTGTCGTAGTCGCCCCACACGCCGCCGGACGCGCCCGCGGAGAGCGCCTCGGGGACGTAGGTGAGGACGCCGCCGTCGTTGCGGTAGAGCGAGAGGCCCGGGACCATCAGGTCGTCGTCGCCGTCGTCGTCGTAGTCGCCCCAGGCGCCGTGGCTCGTCGAGATGCCGGCGCCGGCGTCGTGGAACCAGCGGTCCTCCTCGGCGATCGTGTCGAGCACGCCGTACTGGACGCGGGCGAGGAAGTCGTAGGGCAGCGGGAAGGTCGTGCCGTTGTAGTAGGAGCGGCCGTCCGCGTCCGGGTAGTTCAGCGAGGAGTGGCACTCGTCCCAGGTGCCGCAGGAGCCGTCGGCGGCGGTGCCCTCGTCCATGAGCAGGGTGGGGCCGGCCTCGCCGTCGCGCCAGGACGCGGCCCACACGAGCGCGGGCCCCTCGACGCGCAGCGGCGGCGAGATCGTGTACGTGGTCCAGCCCTCCTCGTCCGTCTCGCCGCCGGCGGCCGCGGTGGTCCAGTACGGCTGGTCGGGGTGGAAGTCCATGCCGTTCCAGCCGAAGTCGGCATAGAGCCCCACCACCTCGTCGCCCGTCGGCGCGACGTCCCAGGCGACGGCGAGCGCGTAGAGGCAGGTGGGGTCGGCGAGCTCGAAGCGGACGGACTCCCACGAGGGCGTCTCGTAGAAGTCGTACTCGCCCTCGTACCCGGTCCAGCCGTTGCCACCGAACGCCTCCATCGAGGCGACGCCCTCGCCGTCGTCCCACGTCTGCCAGGGCTCGTCGCCGGCGGGCGCGGGGCAGTCGCCCCACGTGGGCGCCGTGCCGGTGTCGTCGGTGGTGGGGTCGCCGGGGGTGTCGGTGTCGTCGGGCTTGCCGGGATCGGCGGGCACGCAGGCGAGGGCGAGGAGCAGCATCGGGGCAGCTTAGCAGCGGCCGGTGCGGGCGGAGATCCGCCGGACGAAGTTCCAACCTCGGCTCGCGCTCACCCCTCCCGCAGCTCGACCCCGAGCTCCGCGAGCCGCCGCTTGAGCGTGGCGAGATCGTGGGGCAACACGAGGATCTCCTCGGCGGTGACGGCCCGCTTCAGCAGGGGGCCGGCGATCCAGTCGCGACGCAGCGCGTCGGCGGCGCCGGGCGGCAGGCGCACGACGAACGCGGGCGCGCAGGTCACCGCGCCGATGCCCGAGCCGGAGAGCACGAGCACCTCGATCTCGCCGGGGAGCTCGCCGCCGTAGTGCTCGCGCAGCCGGGCGAGGAGCCGCTCGGGCGACGCGTGGCGTCGCCGCTCGGGGACGTAGATGCGCTCGTCGTCCTCGCGGCCCTCGAAGCGGGCCACCTGCTCGACCGCGGCGCGTACGGCGAGCGTGTCGCTCGCGTCGGGGATCGTGATGCGGCCGCGCCGGTACAGGAACCGCGCGGGCGGGGCCTTCGCGTAGTCGATCACGCGGGGGGCGCCCTCGACCGGGCCGGTCGCGATGCGCAACGTGCCGTCGTCGTCCTCGATCACGTCCACGCCGGACAACACCGTGATGCGGGTCGCCGAGCGCTGCCACTCGCGGACGGAGTCGGCCGTGTTCGGCGGCAGGCCGGTGCGCGAGTGGGACGCGAGGAACTCGTGCGTGTCGCGGTTGCCGGCGGCGAGGTCGGCGGCGACGCCCTCGCGGGTGAGCCGATGCCGGTGGACGCGCTCGCCGTCGACGTAGGGGGCGAGCCGCGCGAGCCGGCCGTACTCGGTGCTGGAGAGCTCGCCGGCGTGGACGAGGATGTCGTTGTCCGGCGTCAGCAGGAAGCCGGGCTGGAACCCCGGGCGCGGGGCCGCGCGCCGGACCGCGACGATGTCGGCGCCGGTGCGCGCGGCGTCGAGCACGCCGGCGCGGTGCAGCGTGTCGAGCACCTCGTGGAGGATGGCGCGCTCGACCGTGGCCCAGCCGGCGTCGTCGAAGGGGACGTCGGAGCGGTCGCTGTACGGGGGCGAGTAGAGCACGGTGCGGCCGCGCGTCCGCAGCTGCTCGAGCCACGCGGGGACGTCGATCCAGGCCTCGCCGACGACCCGGAGCACCATCGCGGCGGCGCCGGTGTGGACGGGATCGGCGAAGAGCGCCGCGGGGTCGGCGAGCGCGCGGGGGATGGCCTCGGGGAAGCCGCGCAGGCGCCCCTCGGCGGGCCGGACCAGCCCGGTGAGGCGCGCGGTCTGGAGCGCGAGGGTCCACCGATCGGGGTCGCCGCCGAGGCGCCCGAGCATGCGCTTCTCCACGTCGCGACGGAGCACGCCCTCCATCGTGAGCTGGCCCGGCTGGGACTCGAGCTCGGCCGCGACCACGACGGCGTCCCAGCGCGCGTCCGACGGCGGGAACGCCGGGGTGGCCTCCTCGCGCGTGGGGACCGGCGGGCGCCAGCCCTTCAGCGCCGGGTTCAGGCGACAGCTGCCGGCGTAGTGGAGGGGGTGGATGTCGGCGCCCGGCTGGGGCGTGGCGCGCGGCAGCAGCACCAGGGCTCGCCACAGGGGACCGCCCTCCTTCTCGATCTGCGGGCGGAACCGGTCGGGGAGGGGATCGCCGGGGACCGCGGCGAGCCAGAGGGTCTCGAGCAGGCTGCGGGGCTCGTCGGGCAGCCCGGCCGCGGCGGCGGCGATCGCGACGGGGTCGTCCGCCGCCTCGGGGGTGACGGTGAGCGAGGCGCGGAGGTCCGCGCTGTAGGACTCGGCGAGGCGCCGAGCGGTGGGAGGGGGTCGGTTCATCCGCTCTTCAACGCCGTCCAGGAGCCGTTCGCGTAGCAGTCGACGTCGCCGTCGCCGTCGGGGTCGAGCCCGAGGAACCCGGAGCCGCGGATGGTCGCGCGGCCGCTCAGGTTCGGGTCGGGGTACACGAGGCCGCCGAACTGGACGTACATCTGGCCGGCGTTGTGGTCGTAGCGGCCGGACATCGTGAAGCCGCCGTACGTGTCCATCGCGCCGAAGAAGCGGTCGGTCACCGGGTCGCTCTCGGGGCCGAAGTACACGTACAGGGCGTCGGGCGCGGTGCCGCGGATCGAGAACGCGCCGATCCAGTCCTCGGAGCCCTGGTCGAGGCCCTCGGCGGTGCAGTTGTCCTCGTACCAGGCGCTGGCCCAGGTGCTGGTCCAGGTGCCGAACACGTCGGGGATGTCGCCGGTGTCGCCGCCGGGCCCGTCGGGGTCGCCGCACTCGCAGTCGGCGGCGGCGCCGGAGTCGTCGATGGTCGCCGTACAGGCGAGGAGCGCGAGGATCATGAGGCCCCCGTGGGAAGGACGTGGACGACGACCCGCCGGTTCAGCGCGCGTCCCTCGGGCGTGTCGTCGTCGGCGACCGGCTGGGAGCCCGCGCGGCCGGCGGCGGTGACGCGCCCGGCCGGCACCGCGAAGCGCTCGACGAGCGCGCGGGCGACGGCGGCGCCGCGCGCGACGGAGAGCTCCCAGTTGGTGGGGTAGCTCCGGCGGAGCGCGAGGGGTGGCGGATCGGCCTCGGTGTGGCCGACGACGAGCGCGCGGGTGGCGGTGTGCAGCTTGAGCGCGGTGGCGAGGAGATCGAGCGCGAAGTCGGCCTCCTCGCGCAGCGTGAGCCCGCCCTGCGAGAAGAGGGTGTCGCCCGGGAGCGTGACGAGCGCGACGGCGCCCTGCCGATCGACCTTCACGGGCCCGCCCGAGAAGACCTGGACGAGCTCGGGGTAGATCTTGCCCGGGTCGCCCTCGCCGGCGCCGCACGTCTCGAGCTGGCCCTCGAGCGCGCGGATGCGCTGCTTGAGCGCGATGACCTCGCGGTCGAGCTGGCCGATGAGCTCGCGATCCGACTGCGCGCTCGCGAACGCGGGCGTCGCGACGAGGGCGCCGCCGAGGAAGAGGCGGCGCTTCACGGGGCCCCCAGCGGCGTGTCGATGCCCCAGTCGCCGGGGCCGTAGCCCTTCATGGCCTGGGAGGCCCTGCCCGACGCGCGCACGCGGAGCCAGCGCTCGGCCCAGCGGCGCACGCCCTCGGGGTAGCGGAGCTCCCAGCCGCGCTCGCCGCGGGTGCGGGCCACGCACATCCAGGCGAGGGTGTCGGTGTGGGCCTCGACCGGCTTCCCGGCGTGGGGGCCGTCGAGGAACACGACGGCGCCGTGCTCGTCGCGGGCGAGGTGCCCGGTCTCGGGGGGGGGGCCGATCGCGTCGCCCCAGTCCACGAGCCCCTCCACCTCGTCCGGCGCGCCGAAGCGCCGCGTCATCGCGACGAAGCAACGGCCGCACGCCTCGGCGTCGTTCGTCGCGCGGTGGGCCCCCTCGAGCGAGACCTCCATGCGCTGGGCGAGCTCGCCGAGCTTGTGGCCGCGCGCCTCGGGGAAGAAGCGCCGGGAGAGGTCGACCGTGTCGATCTCCGCGACGGTCGCCGGCCAGCGGAGCCCGGCGCGGGCGAATTCCGCGGTGAGGAAGCGCTGGTCGAACGGGAAGTTGTGGGCGACCGCGACCGCGCCGGCGAGCAGCTCGCGGACGGCCGCGGCCTCCTTCTCGAACGGGGGCTTGTCGGCGACGTCCTCGTCGCGCAGCCCGCTGACCTCGGTGGCCTCGCGCGGGATGGGCACGCCGGGGTTGAAGAGGCGGTGGAACGGGACGACCTTCGCCACGTTGCCGTCGGCGTCGAGCCGGAGCTCGATGCCCGCGAACTCGATGACGCGGTGGCCCTCCTCGGGGTTGAGCCCCGTGGTCTCCGTGTCGAACGCGACGATGCGGCAGGAGCGCCAGCGCATCCGGCGGGTTCTAACCTCGCCGGCGGCGCGCGGCCCCCGCGGCGAGGAGCAGCGGGGCGAGCCCGACGAGGCCGGACGTGCCGCCGTCGCACGAGCACCCGCCGGCGGTCTGCAGTCCGCCGGCCTTGTCGCCGCCGCCGCCCGCGGGCTTGCCCGTGTCGTCGGTGTCGGTGTCGGTGTCGGTGTCGGTGTCCGAGTCGGCGTCGGTGTCGGCGTCGGTGTCGGTGTCGGCGTCGGCCTCGTCCTCGCAGCCGTCGCCGTCGGCGTCGGTGGAGGCGTGCTCGAACTCGCAGAGGTCGGCGTCGTCGATGACGCCGTCGTCGTCGTCGTCGTGGGCGTAGAGGACCGGCTCGCCGAACGCGACCCAGGTGTCGGTGTCGCCCGCGCCGATGCCCGCGTCGTAGGCCCAGAAGCCCACCGCGTTCACGGAGTCGTAGGTGTCGTCCTCCACCGACATCTCGATGCCGAGCTCGTCGGAGGTGGCGGTGAGCACGCCGTCGTTGAGCGAGAAGGAGACGTCGCCCACGCCGTACATGTCGAAGCTGGCGCGGTCGAGGTCGAGGACCTCGGGCTCGCCGCGGGACAGGCGCACGATCGCGCTCGTGCCCGACTGGATGTCGAAGGGGCAGTTCCCCTGCGCCCCTTCCGCGCCGCAGAGGACGAACATGTAGAACGTCTCGCCGTCCGCGTGGGCGACGACGATGCCGAGCGGGTCGTCGTCGCGGGAGTAGTAGATCGCGGAGAAGACGCCGTCGCCGACGGTCTCCGCCTCGTTCACGAGCCAGTTGTCGAGGGGGCCGCCCTCGCCCCAGTCGCCGGGGTAGTCGTCGGTGTTGTTGTCCGTGACCGGGAGCGCCCAGACGGCGCCGTCGTCCATCTGGTAGCCGTACCAGGGGTCGTACTCGAAGCCGGCCTCCCATCCGCCCCGGCCGTCGATGTACTGCTCGCTCGGGAAGTCGTCGTAGGTCCAGACCTCGACCGTGCCGGCGGCCGCGTGGGTGCAGAGCAGAAGGAGCATCGTCGCCTCGTCGCGCCCCATTATGACGGAGCCTTCGCGACGCCGCTCGCGCGAAGCCGTCGGTCACGTCGCGGAGCGCACCCGCGATCGCATCGACGGGATCGACGTCGTGGCGGGACGTCGGCACTTTCGACGCGATCCCCGCTTGCGCGCCGTGGCGCCGCGTGCTCTGTAGGGGGCCGGAGCGGGCATGCGGGCAGCGGTGGCAACGTCGGCGCGAGAGCTGGAGTCGGTCCTGGTCATCGACCCGGTGGACGTCTCCGGGCGGGTGGCGAAGGCGGCGTTGGAGGCCGAGGGGCGCACGCTCTACTGCTGCGGCACCGCGCAGGAGGGGCTCTCGCTCCTGCAGAGCTACCAGCCCGACGTCGCGGTGGTGGCGCTCGACACGCCCGACCTGCCGGGCCTCCGCCTCGTCGAGGCGGTGCGCGCCCGCGCCAGCGCCATGCCCATCATCGTGCTCGGCCCGCCGGGGAGCGTGGAGGGCGCGGTCCAGGCCATGAAGGCCGGCGCGGCCGACTACGTCGCGCGGCCCACGAGCCCGGGGCTCCTGTCCGAGAAGGTCGCCCGCGCGCTGCAGGAGGTGCGCACCACGCGCAGCCTCGCGTCCGCGCAGGCCCACGCGCGCGACCGCTACGGCTTCTCGCACCTGTTGTCGCAGAGCCCCCGCATGCTGCGGGTGTTCGACGCGATCCGCGCGGTGGCCTCCACCGACGCCACCGTCCTGATCCGCGGCGAGACGGGGACGGGCAAGGAGCTCGTGGCGAAGGCCATCCACGAGCGCAGCCGCCGCCGGGACAAGCCGCTGATCGGGGTCAACTGCGGCGCCTTCACCGAGACCCTGCTCGAGAGCGAGCTCTTCGGGCACGAGAAGGGCAGCTTCACCGGCGCGATCGGCACGCGCCGCGGCGTGTTCGAGATGGCCGACGGCGGCACGCTCTTCCTCGACGAGCTCGGCGAGACCTCGCTGTCCGTGCAGGTGAACCTGCTGCGCGTGCTCGAGGAGATGAGCTTCCGTCGCGTCGGCGGGACCGAGCTGGTGAAGGTGGACGTCCGCGTCATCGCCGCCACGAACGTCGACCTCGAGAACGCGGTGCGCGACGGGCGCTTCCGCGAGGACGTGTTCTACCGGCTCAACGTCTTCCCCATCACGCTGCCGCCCCTGCGCGAGCGCGCCGAGGACATCCCGCTCTTGATGCGGCACTTCCTCAAGGACGCCGCCGAGGAGTACGAGCTCGAGGCCCCCCACGTCGAGCACGACGCGATGGAGGCCATCGTGCGCTACCGGTGGCCCGGCAACGTGCGCCAGCTGCGCGCCATGTGCGAGCGCTGGGTCATCCAGTGCGCCGGCCAGCCGCTCCGCGAGAGCGCGCTCCCCGGCGAGCTCCTCGTCCAGGGCAACGCCGCCGAGCCTTCCGGCGAGGTCTACGCCGACGACACCGTGCCGCTCGCGACGCTGATCGAGCGGGCGACGTCGCAGGTGGAGCGCGCCTACCTGCACAAGATGCTGCACAAGCACCGCGGCCACGTCGGCAACACCGCCACCGCGGCGGGCATCAGCCGCCGGACCCTCTACGAGCGCATGAAGGCGCTGGGGCTGGACGCGAAGGAATACAAGTAGGCAAGTGGTCAGTGACGACCGACGACTGACTACTGGTCGGCGACCGCGTCGCCGACCACCTCCGCGACCTCGATCCAGTCGACGTCGGCGGCGCCCGTGCTCTCGGGGAAGCGCAGGCACACCTTGCCGTTCGCCGCGGCGGCCGGCGGCTCGAAGGGCTGCGTGAACTCCGCCCAGTCGCCGGCGGCCTTCCAGGTGCGGAGCGGCACGAACTGGGTGCCGGCCGGCGAGACCAGCGCGCCGGCGGCATCGTAGGTGCGGACCTCGGCGGCGAAGCCGGTCCACGGGCGGCCGTCGCTCTTCACGTCGCGCACGCGCACGCGGCCCTTCGCCACCATCTTCGCCTTCGTGGGGAACGGCGACGTGCAGGCGAGCGCGTTGCCGGGCTGCGTGACGGTGAGCGAGAAGCCCGTGCCGCCGTCGACGTCGCCCACCTTCGTCTCGACGCCGGGCGTGCCCGGCGGGACGAAGAAGTCCGCGCCCGTGGGCGCGCCGCTGCCGCCGCCGGGGGCGTCCAGATCGAAGCGCACCGCGTTGGCGGTGGCGCCGACCACCGGCTCGGGCGCGGGCGCGGCGGCCGCCTCCTCGACCGCGCCGCCGACCTCGATCTTGTCGATCTCGACGGTGCCGGTGGAGTTCACGAAGCGGAAGCACACCTCCGCCTTCGTGGCGCCCGGGGGCTGGGCGACGGCGTTCTCGACCTCGGCCCAGTCGCCGGCCGCCCGCTCGTTGCGGATCAGCGTGTAGCGCGAGCCCTGCGGCTGCACGAGCGCGCCGCCGTCGTCGCGGGAGCGGAGCTCGACGTTCATCCCCTGCCAGGGCTGCGAGCCGGGCTGGACCTCCGCGACCTTCATGCGCGCGCGCACGGTGAGCTGCGGCGTCGTGGGGAACGGCAGCGTGCACACGAGCGCGTCGCCCGCGGCCTTCGCGGTGAGCCGTACCCCGGTGGACCCGTCCGACAGGGGGCCGGCGACCACCTCCGCCTGCGTGCCGGCCGGCACGACGAAGTTCATCCCCACGGGCGCGCCGTTCACGCCGCCGGGGGCGTCGAGCGCGAAGGCCTTCGACACCGACGCGGCCGCGGGCGGCGGGGGCGCGGGCGTGGCCAGATCGGCGGCGTCGGGCGCGGGCGCGGGCTCGGCGGGCTTGTCGTCCGAGCAGGCGAGGAGCAGCGTGAGCATCGTCATGCCGCCGGAGTTAACCCGGGCCGACGGCGAGCCAGTCGAGGTCGGCCACGCCGGTGGACTCGACGAAGCGGAAGCAGAGCTTCCCGGTCACGGCGCCGCGCGGCGGGGCGAACGCGGTCTCGAACTCCGCCCAGTCGGACGCCTCCTTCCAGGTGCGCAGCGTGGAGAACGGCATGCCCGGCGGCGACGCGAGGCCGCCGATCATGTCGTAGGTGCGGACCTCGGCGACGAACCCGGTCCAGGCGCGGTGGTCGCTCGCCACGTCGCGCAGCCGCATGCGCCCGCGGAACAACATCCCCGGCGCCACCGAGAAGCTCTGCGTACACGCCAGCGCGTTGCCGGGCGAGGTCACGCCGAAGTGGATGCCGCCCTCCTTCGCCTCGAGCGTCGCGCCGCGGGTTCCGGGCGGCAGCAGGAACTCGACGCCCTCGGGCGAGCCCGCCGGCCCCACCTCGTCGAGCTCCCAGCGGAGCGACACGACGGGGAGCGGGGCGGGCAGGGGCACGCCGTCGCTCACGAGCGCCATCCGGTCGACCTCGAGCGTGCCGGTGGTCCCGACGAAGCGCCAGCAGACCTCGACCTTGTGGGTGCCCGGCGGCGGCGTCTCCACGCGGGCCTCCCACGTCTCCCAGTCCCCGGGCGCGGTGACCTGCCGGAGCGGCAGGTAGCGCGTGCCGGGCACCTCCACGAGCGTGCCGTCCTCGCGCCGCGCGCGCACCTCGGCGTGGACGCCGTTCCAGGCCTGCGTGCCGCCGGACACGGCCGCCACGCGCTGCCGCGCCGAGACCACGAACGGCCCCACCACGCGCAGCGGCTGGGCGCACACCACGGCGTCTCCCGGCGCCTCGGCGACGAGCTCGAAGCCCTCCGAGCCGTCCGAGAGCACCTTCGAGGTCGCGACCGCCTTCGTGTTCGGCGGGATGAAGAACGCCATCCCGTACGGCGCGCCGTTCGCGCCGCCCGCGAAGTCCATCTCGAGCGCCTTCGACTCGCCCGTCTCCGGGGCCACCGGCGCGTCCGGCACGATCGGCGGCGAGTCGATCGGGGGGAGCGCGCTGACGTCGGCCTCGGGCGTGCAGGCGGCGAGGACGACGGCGAGGAGGGATCGCACGGAGCGCGCCTATCCCCCGCCGGGCGGCGCGGCAGGGGCGGCCCCCCGCGAGACGCCGAACACCGTCACCGTCGCGCCTTTTCCGGCGGTGAGCACGACCTCCCGGGCCTCCCCGACGGGGACCGGGGTCACGTAGGTCGCGCGGACGCTCATCTGCTGATCGATCACGAGGCCCTGTCGCCCCTCCGGGACGGCCCAGGCGTCGTTCCACGGGTCGACGTGGGTGCCGATCCGGAGCGTCCTCGGCTCGCCCCCGGCCGCCACGATCAGCGCGTCGCCACCTCGCTCCCCGTTGATCGCCCAGTGGAGCCAGAGCGTGTCGCCGCCTTCCGGGAGCGCCACCGTCGCCGACTCGCCCGACCCGAGGAGCAGCGCGCTGGGCGTGTCGTTGCAGCCGGCCATCATGTCGAACGGGACGCCGGCGAGCACCACCCGCCCGGCCGCGCGGGGGATCCCGTGGGGCGTCGGCGGGAGGCAGGCGGCCGTCGGGAAACGCGTGGCGTTCGCGGCGGGGCGGAGGTCGACGGGCACGGGCGGAACCGGCACCGACCAGGCGTCGGCCTTCGGCGGGGACGGGAGGCGCTCGGGGCCCGGCGGCAGCGCCGGGACGGGCGTAAGCGGGGGCTCCTGGTACCAGAAGGCGGCCGCCGACACGTCGTCCGAGCGCTGGTAGACCGGCTTCCCGGCCTGCTCCATCTTCACGACGAGGCCGGTGCGGAACGGGATCGGATCCTGCACGAACCAGCGGTAGAGCGTGACGTGGCGCCCCGGCTGATCCACCGCGCCGGCCCACGCCGTGGCGTGCGGAATCACGCCCCACGCCTGCATCACGAAGTCCTCGGTGCCGGTGCCGCGGAAGCTCAGCTCGGTGGCGCCGTCGACGTACCAGAGGTCGTCGCCCTCGCCCCACCAACCGGACGAACGGGGATCGACGGCGAGCACCGTGCCGACGTACCGGCCGTGCCCGCCGATCTCGGCCACGACGAAGGGCTCGCCCGGGACCGTCGCGGGCGATCGCCGCCAGCTCGCCTGGAAACGCGTCGGCTCCACCTTCTTGCGCGCCTCCCAGTCGACCTGCCAGTAGACGTGGATCTTCCCCGGGCCGTCGTTGCGCAGGGCGATCCGCGCGCCCTCCGCGAAGGGCATCGGCCACCAGCACGACAAGCCCGTGCCGCGCGCGACGACCGGCAGCGAGTTGACCTCGCCGGGCTCGCCGTGGCCGAGGCCGAAGAAGTCGCCGACGGGGACCCGGACGGCGGGCTCGGAGAGGCCGTCCCACCACGCGAGGAAGGTGAGCGAGCGGAGCGGGTGCGCGTCTCCCGTCGCGGTGAGCGTCATCCAAACGCGGATCACGCGACCGCTCCCGTCCACGTTCAGCAGATCGAGCTCCGCGCCGGGCTCGATCGTCGTCCAGTTCCCCGCGGTGCGCGCGCGCGGCGCGTCGTCGAGCGTCGGCAGCGACGCGAGCGGCCCCGCCGGGGCGTGGGTCGCGCAGGCGGCCAGGAGCGTGAGGAGCGCCACCTGAACGGCGCGGGCCAATGGCGCTAAGGGGGCGCCCATGAGCGTGGAGAGGCCGACGTTGCGGTTCCCGCGTCCGTCCCGGACGCTCGTGTGTTTCGTCGCGATCATGGGGGTTGCCGTCCTCGTACGCGTGCCGGGCACGCGCTTCGGTCTCCCCTATCTCTGGCACCCGGACGAGCCCCAGCTCGTGAACCGCGCGATCCACATGTTGCAGACGGGCGTGATGGACCCCGGGTTCTTCGCCTACCCGAACTTGAGCTTCTACTTGCAGGCGGTCTGGGCGGCGCTCGGGTACCTGAGCCTCGCGGGCCGGACGGCGGTCCCGCCGTTCGAGAGCATCCCCACGCACCTCTCCTCGGGCGTCTACCACGTGGTGGGGATGCCCGAGCTGTGGGAGCACGCCCGCAAGCTCACGGTCCTGCAAGGGAGCCTGGCCTGCGGGCTCACGTTCCTCGCGGGGCGCAGGCTGTTCGGAGACGCGGTCGGCGTGGTCGCCGGCGTGTTGCTCGCGCTGACCCCGCACCACGTGATCCAGTCGACGTTCGCGACGGTGGACGTGCCGACGTCCTGCGCGCTCTCGGCGCTCTTGTTGGCCTCGGCGGGGATCCTCCGCGAGGGCCGGCACCGGGACTACCTGTTCGCCGCGCTCGCCCTCGGGTGGGTCGTCGCGTGCAAGTACAACGCGGTCGGCGCCCTCGTGCTGCCCGTGGCCGCCTGGCTCTTCGGGCCCCCGGAGCGCCGCGCCTCCGGTGCGGCGTGGGTGGCCGCGATGCTGCCCATCGCGGGGCTGGTGCTGGCGGCCACGTCGCCGTACCTGCTCGTCCACCCCTGGCAGTTCCTCGACCACGTCGGCTTCGAGGTCCACCACTACCGGATCCTCGGGCAGGCCGCGGGCACGCCGTACTCCGCCGAGCCCGGCTTCGACCACGCCCTGCGCATGTTCAGCTACGTCGCCGAGGAAGGGATGCCGGGGTGGTCGATCCTCTCGCTGGTGGGCGCGTGGCTCGCGTGGCGTCGGGCGCCGGCCGAGGCGATCCTGCTCGTCGCGTACCCCGTGGCGTTCGTCGTGTTCATGGCGGGGATGCGGGTGTTCTTCCACCGCAACCTCGTGTCGGTGGAGCCCGCGCTCTGCGTGCTCGCGGCGGTCGCGATCGTCGCGGCGGCCGACGCCGTCGCCCGCCGCCTCCCGCGCGCGAAGCTCGCCGTGATCGCGATCCTCGGCGTCGTGGTGGCGATCCCCGGCGTGCTCGGCGTGCGCTCGACGTGGGCCCGCGCGGCCGAGGAGGACAGCCGCGTGCTGCTCGCGCGGTGGGCCCGCGAGAACGCGGCGGGGATGGTCCTCGGCGTCCCCGAGGAGATGCACCTGAACCTCGACACGTTCGAGGGGGTGCGGGTCGCGATGGTCTCGCTCCGCGACGAGACCCCCGGGGAGTGGAAGGCACGCGGACTCACCCACGTCGTCGGGAGCCCCCGCCTGCGGGTCGTCGCGAGCCAGGGACCGATCTCCCAGGCGGCGGTCGAGCCGGCGCGCGCGTGGTTCGTGACCCGCGAGCCCGTGTACGAGGCGGGCACGACCGATCTCGTCGTGGACAACTTCTCGATCCAGCCGCGTGTCGGCGTCTACTCGCTCGCGGACGTCGAGCCGGCCGACGCCGGGGACCGCGACGACGAGGTCGGCCTGCTCGCCGCCCAGGCGGGCGACGGCTGCCAGATCCGGCCCGCCGACGAGGACCTCGACACCGACGAGTTCTGGGCCGTCGTGCCGCCGGACGCGGCCGGGCAGCGGGCCTTCTTCGGCGGCGGGCGCACGCTGCTGCAGGCGACGGCGGACGGGAAGCTCCTGCTGGCGTGCTCTTCACGCGGTCTGCCCGTCCGCGAGCGCCTCCGCGTGAAGGGCAGGTGGATGTTGTCCGGCGTGGCGGGCGGGACGGGCGCGCGCGTCACGGCGCGGTTCTTCGGGCTCGACGGCAAGCCGATCGCCGGCACGTCGGTCGAGACCTCGAACATCCAGCTGGTCGTCGCCGGGACGGGCGACCTCGAGTGGGCGCCGGTGGATCGCTGGGTCGGCGTCCCGCCGGGCGCGGCCGAGGTCAAGCTCTGCCTCGAGCTGGCGGCCACGGGCGGCTCGGCCTGGTTCGACAACGTGCGCGTCGTCGCGATGGAGTGAGGACTACCCGGGCGCGTCCTCGCTGCCGGCGACGATCCCGTCGAACCACGCGGCCCCCTGCGCGTTGTTGAGGCCCACGCAGGCGCGGTACTCGACGTAGTCCTCCCCCGCGGGCCAGGTGAGCGTGAACTCGGTCCACTCGGTGGTGCCCGACCAGGCCTTCAGGATCGGGTACACGTCGGTCTTGTCGGCCTTGTGCACCCGGAAGCCGACCGCGGCGCCCTGACGGTCGTTCTTCGCCCCGGTGATCGCGTCGGCGCGCACCCTCCCGGAGATCCGGAGGTCGCCCTTCACCGGCAGCCACTCGCGGCTGCACACCCACTGGTTCCCCGTGATCTTCAGCGCGCCGTCGGCGATCTCGTGCGCGGCGGCGTCGCCCGGGACCGGGCCCCAGCCCTCGGTCCCCGCGTCGAACTCGGGGTTGGTGGTCGCCGCGACGAACGGTCGGAAGGGGATCGCTTCGGGCTTCACGACCGGCGCGGCGGTCTTGCAGTAGCCGGCGAGCGTCGGGAGGTTCTCCGCGAGCGACGCGCAGTACGTGTCGACGCGCGCCTTGTCGCCGACCTTCCGCGCGAGGTCGATGCGCGCCACGTGGAACGTCAGGTCGCGCGGGACCCGCGCCACCGCCCGGTCGAGGCGGGCGAAGGCGTCGGCGGGCGGAAGCGGCTCGACCGGCCCCGGCGCCTCGATCCACACGTTGCTCCAGCGCTGGCGCTCGGCGAAGCCGGCCGACGCGTACCAGTCGGTCTTCGTCATCATCGTCAGCATCGGCACGTTCTGCCGCATGAGCAGGTAGTCGGGGGGCCGGAGGCTGGCGATCACGTCGGCGAGCTTCTCGCCGGTGGCCCCGGAGAGGCGTTTGTCCACGAGGCCGAAGGCGTCGACGATCGGGTTGTCGGTCGCGTAGGCGAGCAGGCCGATCTCCGAGTGGGCGACGACCTTGCCGTCGGGCACGTGCTCGAGGACGCGGGCGACCCGGTCGGGCACGCCGGTCCAGAACGGCCCCCGGACGCGGTCGATCGTGCGCTTCGTGTTGCCGCCCCAGCGCGCGACCACGCTCGTGCGGTCGCCCTCGAGGTACAGGTACTCGAGCGTCAGGTGCCGCCACGCCTGCGGAAGGAGGGCGAGCACCACCGCGGCGACCACCCCGCGCGGCGCTTGCGCGCGCGCGGCGAGCAGCGACGCGAGCTGCCGCGCCCCGATGCCGATCACCAGCCCCGCGAGCGGCACGGCCGGCACCCAGAACCGGTTCTGCGCCATCCAGTCCCCGCCCGCGCGCATGACGAAGACGAACTGCACGGCGAGCGCGGCGACGGCGAAGCGGCCGCCCGGAGAGAGCAGCGCCAGCGGGGCGGCGATCAGCAGCAGCCCGCCGGTCATCGGCGCGTTCACGACGAGCCAGCTCGCGAGGTACTTCTTGAAGATGTCGAGGTGCCAGCCGTCGCTCGCCTTCACGTAGAAGGTGTTGGCGACCCAGTCGCCGTAGTAGGCCCAGCGGAAGCCCAGCCAGGCGAGGCAGGGGAGGGCGAGGGCGGCGAGCCACCCGGCGGCGGCGCGAGGGTTCGCCCGCGCGCGGACCCCCTCGAGGAGGACGGCGGGGGCGATGAAGAGCGGCGCCTCGGGCCGGGTGACGTAGAGCAGCGCGCCGACGAGCGCGCTGACGGGGACGCGCTCGCCGTCGTTCCAGCGCCGCGCGACGAGGCCGGGCCACGCGGCGATCGCCACGGCCCAGAGCGGCGTCTCGAGCCCGTTCGGGGCCCAGAACGCCACGTTGAGATCGACCGCGCACAACCCCGCGGGCAGGAGCGCCCAGGCGGCGGGGAGGCCGAGCTGGCGCGCGCTCCAGAACGTGACGGCGGGCAGCGCCGTGGCGCACGCGATGCCGGTCCACTTGAGCGCGACGAGCGGCTCGAGGCCGAGGGCCAGCCACCCGGCGGCCAGCAGCGTCCAGCTCGGGTTGGAGTAGCCCTCGACGCGCTCGCCGGGGTTGAAGACGAGGCCCTCGCCCTGCACGAGGTTCCAGGCGTACCGCAGGCTGATGAACGCGTCGTCGACGGTGACCGGGAAGAAGTACAGCGAGGTGTAGGCGGCGATCGCGCAGAGCGCGGCGAGCGCGAGGCGGGTCTTCACGGCGTCACCTCCCCGATCTCGATCCAGTCGACGTAGGCCGCGGCGGGGACGCGGCCCTCGAGCTTCGCGCACAGCCGCACCTTCGCGGCGTCGTCGGTGCGGAAGTCGAAGCGGTCGACGCGCCAGGTCGTGGGCGTGGCCGTCTGCAACGGGCGCTCCATCACGGGCTGATCGAGGAGCTTCTTCACGTTCCCCTCGGCGTCGGCCATGCGCGCCTCGAACACGAGGCGCGTGTAGCCGGGCGCGCCGTCGGTCTCGAGCTTCCAGCGCGCGCGCAGCGCCATGCGCGGCGACGCGTCGACGAGCGGCGCGCACACGACGGCGGCGCCGCGGTCGGGCCGCACGCGCAGGGACACCGTCATGACGCCCTCGGTCTCCTCCATCAGGGCGGAGGGGTCGTCCGCGGTGCCCGCGCCGTCGCTGAAGCCGGCGGGGAGGACCTCGCCGTCGAGCGGCCACAGGGCGGTGCGCGCGACGTTCGCGGGCGGCTGGGCCGGCGGCGCGGCGTCTTGCGGCTCGGTGAGGGCCGGCAGCGGCGGGAGCGGGGGAGGCGGGCTCTCGAGCGGCCCGAGGTCGGGGATCCACGCCTGCAACGGCGTGCCACACGCCTCCGGGAACGCGCTCGTCAGCGCGCAGGCGGCGGCGTCGCGCGCGGCGGCGGCCTCCTCCGCGCGCCCGAGGGCGGCGAGGGCGCGGGCCCGGGTCTGGTGCGCGCCTGCGATCACGCGGGCGCCGAAGCGCCACCGCTTCGCGAGGGCGAGCCCTTCGTCGACGCTGCGGACGACGCCGGCGTGGTCGCCTTTCTGGCGGTACACCTCCGCCAGCGTGAGCCATGCGCCGGGATGCGCGCGGAGCTTCCGCGCCGCGGGATCCAGCCAGTCGATCGCCTCGTCGAGGCGGCCGTCCGCGAGCGCGCGCGTCCCCATCTCGATGCGGAACGGCACGTAGCCCGCCTCGGCGCCGGCCCGGATCCACGTCTTCATCGCGTCGCACCCGGGCCCGTCGGGCGCGTACACGACGACGCGGAACGCCTGCCGGAACGTGCAGCCCTCCGAGTACCGGGCCGTGATCTGCGAGTCCAGCCACTCGCTGCGCGTGGCGGCGATCCACGTGAAGGCGTCGACCGGGACCTTCGCGCGGTCCTCCAGCGCCGGCGCGTAGCGACGGTACTGGGTCAGCATGTAGGTCGGCCGGAAGTAGAGGCCGGCGTTGCGCGGCACCGAGGCGTCGAAGACGTCGGCCTCGAGGTGGTAGTCGAACCACACGCCCGTCTCCTGCGGGCTCACCGGCCGCGACAGGAGGTCCCAGAGCGGCTCGGCCGACAGGATCCCCAGCGCCCCCGCGGCCGCCTTCGGCCACCGGCTCGTCGCGAGCCCCACCAGCACGGCGGCGGCGGGGAGGAAGTCGATGTAGTTGCGCGGGTTCTGCGCGGGGCCGGAGCGCGAGAGCAGGTACGGGAGCGCGATCCCGCCGAGCGCCCAGGCGAACAGGAGCGCGGCGTGCGCGTCGCGACGGCGCACCAGCGCGACGACGCCGGCGATCTGCGCGACGGCCAGCGCGATCGAGAGCGCGGGCACGCGGTTGTCGAAGCTCCAGAACGCGTAGGCGAGCACGGTCCAGGTGCGCGGCGCGGGCGCGTCCTTGTTGGCCAGCTGGAACTGCAGCGGCCCCGTCGCCCACGGGACGAACGAGAGCCCCGCGATCGCCATCGCGCCGGCGAGCCACGCGAAGCGCCGGAGGCGAGCCGGCCACGGGAGGTCGCGCCGGGCGAAGCAGGCGAGCGCGCCGCCGAGCCCCGCCGACGCGATGGCGGCGAGCCCCGCGTAGTGGGTCCACAGCGCGCCCGCCGTCGCCAGCGCCACCACCGCCGCACCCCGGCGCGGGCGATCCCCGAGCGCGAGGTCGAGCGTGCCCCACAGGAGCCCCGCCCCCCACAACATCAGCAACGCGTACATGCGCGCGTTGATCGCGTAGAGGACGGCGAACGGCGACAGCGCCAGCACCACGCCGACCACGGTGGCCACGGCGTCGCCGAAGTGGCGGCGCGCGGCGTGGGTGGTGATCGCCACCGACGCGACGAACGCGAGGACCGACGGCAGTCGCACGAGCTCGTCGCGGTCGCCGAGCAGTCGCAGCGGCGCCACGAGCAGGTAGTACAGCGGCGGGTGGCGGTCGCCGGCGGCGCCGTCGACGATCTCGCCGAACGTCTTCTGCGTCAGGGCCCAGGTGAAGGCCTCGTCCTGCCAGAGCGGCCAGCGGCCCGAGAACGCGAGGGCCAGCACGGCGGCGAGGAGCACGGGCGCGATGCGGACGGGCACGACGGCGAGCCTATCGTGGCGCGTTCGCCGTGCCTCGCGCCGGCGCGGATATGCTGCCGGCCATGTTCTACCGAGCCGCCTTCGCACTCGTCGCGGGGACGTGCATCGCCGCGTCCACGTGGCACGCGCGCCAGATCGCGTACGCCCCGGACGGGCTGCCCACCTGGGACAGCGCCGGGTATTTGCTCGAGGCGGTCAAGATCCACGCCAGCATCGTGAACGCCGACCTCCTCGGCGTCCTGAAGGGCCTGACGAAGCCCGACCTGCACCCGCCGCTCCACTCCGGCATGCTCGCCGCGTTCCTCGCCGTCGCCGGCAACACGCTCGACGCCGCGCGGCTCTACCCGCTGCTCTGCTTCGTCGCGTCGCTCGGGATGCTCGTGTGGATCGGCGCCCGCCTCGTGCCCGGGCGCGGCGTGGAGGTGGGGCTCGGCGCGGCGCTCCTGACGGCGCTCTCGAAGGGGAACCTCGAGCTCCTGAGTACGCCGATGACGGAGTCGTCGGGCCTCCTCACGCAGCTCTTCGCGCTGGGCCTCGCCGTCCACTTCGCCGACCGGCGGGACGCGCGCGCGCAGCTCGGCGTCGGGCTCGCGGTGCTCGCCGCCACGCTGGTGCGCTTCAACATGGCGCCGATGCTGCTCGCGCCGCTCTACGCGCACCACGCGTGGGCGAACCGCCGCGACCGCGAGGCGCTCCTCGACCCGCGCGTGCTCCTGTGGGCGGTGCCGACGCTCGCGGCGTTCGGGCTCTGGCAGCTCGCGCGTCCCGAGCTCTACGGGTACGTCCAGAAGTTCTTCGAGAACCGCTCGTCGGGCATCCCGTTCTGGAGCGCCCAGAACCTCCTGTGGGTGCCGGTCTCGACGCACGGCGACTACCTGCCGTGGCTCGGGTACGCCCTGTTCGTGCCGTTCGTCGTGGGGCTCGCCACCCGCGGCGTCGGGCGCCTCGAGATGTTCGTGCTGGTGAGCTTCGCCGCGCTCACCTGGCACGACTTCAAGATCACGCGCAACCTCGCGACGGTGCTGCCGGTCTTCTACGTGTGCGCGCTGGCGCCCCTCGCGCGGCTGCCGAGGCCCGCGGTGGTGGGGCTCGCCGGCCTGCTCGCCGGCTGCGGCTACGGCACGTGGCAACACAAGGTCACGCTCGCGGACCTCGGCGCGCGGACGGACTTCCAGCCGGACCCCGTCGTCCGCGACGCCCTCGCCTTCATCGAGCGCCACGCCCGCGCCCGCGATCAGGCCTGGGTGACCGGCTGGGTGTTCCGGCTCTCCCCCAACCTCATCGACTACTGGCTGCGCGTGAGCGGCGTCCCGGCGAAGCTGCGCCTCGACCAGCAGCTCTTCGGCACCCAGTCGCGCACGGGCGTGGACGCGCCCTGGAGCGAGGAGTACGCCACCTACGTGACGCAGACCGCGCTCGCCCCGGATCAGCGCGATCGCACGACCTACGTGACGATCGAGACCGTGCCGGGCACAAAGTACTTCGACCAGTGGAAGGCCTTCGGAAACCACTACGCCCGCGCGTTCGCCGAGCAGACGCTCGTGCCCGAGGTGGACCGCGTCGAGTTCGTCGACGCGGGCCTGACGTTGCGCGCGTACCGGACGAACGACACCCCGAGCGCCGAGACGATCGCCGCCCGCGCGACGGGACCCACCCCCGAGGACGACGTCGGCGTGCGGCTTCCGGAGGGGATCCTCCCCCTCGCGCGGGAGACCTTCCACGGCAAGGCGCGCACGTGGATGGCGTACCCGCCCAGCGTGCTGGGGCCCGTGCGGCTCGTGCGCGAGGGCAGCGCGCTCGAGATCCGCGTGACGGAGGCGCAGAAGGCGCTGCAGGTCTGCAACGCCGTCGAGGCGGCGCCGGCGCGGGCCTTCGCCGCGGTCGTGAACCTGTCGACGAAGGGCCTCTCTGGCAAGGCGTTCCTCCACTTCCGCGGCATGGGCGCCGACGACACTCTCCAGAAGCTCCCGGACGGGGCCTTCGACATCACGCACGCGGGCCCGCTCGTGGAGGGCGACAACGTCCTCCGCAAGGACGTGTCGCTGGGGCCGACCAGCCCGAAGCTGCGCGTCTGCGTGATGCTCGACGGGCTCACCGGCACCGTCCGCATGGAGGACCTCGCCTTCTACCCGAAGGACGCCGCCTTCACGCTCGCCGCCCCCACGCCCCCCGAGGAGGCGCCCGAAGGGTGGCGGCTCGTGCCGAGCGGCGCGCCGGGGGCGGAGCTGCGGACGCTGGGGAGCTCGCTCGAGCTCGTCGTCGGCGAGCCCCGGTCGCCGCTGCAGGCGTGTGGCCCCGCCGTCGCGTGGAAGCCGCCGATGTCGGCGAAGGTGTCCGCGCACGCCACCGACGTGACGGGCAAGGCCTGGGTGCACCTCCGCGCGCTCGGCGCGGACGGGGTCCTCCTCGAGGACGCCGAGGGGCGCGGGTACATCGAGCACGTCGGCCCCCTCACCGAGCGCGGCCGGGTGGACGACACGCGGGCGCTCGCCTTCCCGCCCGAGACCGCCCAGGTCCGCCCCTGCGTCGTGCTGGACGGCGTCCGCGGCACCGTGGGGCTCGATGCGCTCGCCATCGTGGAGGGTTCGTGATCGCGTTCGTCCCGCTCGCCCTCGCCATCCGCCCCCCGGAGCCCCACGAGGGCGCCGTCGCGGTGCCCGTGAACGCGGACCTCGTCGAGCCCGCCGGCGACGACGCGGCCTGCCTCAAGGGGCCGGCTCGCCCGGACGCCCCCGGCTCGCTGACGGTGCCGGTGAACCTCGCCGCGGAGGCGTTCGTGTTCACGTTCGTCACCCGGGGGCCGGTGGTCATCGGGCCCAACGCGGTCGCGGTCGACGTGGCCTGGGCCGACGGGAAGACGACGAAGGCGGCCGTCCGCATGGGCTACGAGGCCTCCAGCGCGATGTTGCCCTCGCCGACGGCGCGGCCCGTGCAGGTGGGCGTCCGGGACGGCGCGCCGGTGATGGGGACGCGCTGGACCTGGCGCACCGGCCGCGCGACCGCCGTGAAGGAGCTGAAGCTCTCGCCGCGAAGCGCCGAGCACACCGTCTGCCTCGTGTCGATCGAGGCCGGCGCGCCCGACGGCGTCCCCGGCGTCCGCACCGACACGACCGGCTGGTACACCTACGTGGTCGGCCCCACGCTGGCGAAGCCCATGCCGCAGGCGCTGCCCGTCGAGCCGGACGCGGGCGCGCGCGGCTTCGTGACCGTGGGCCCCGACGGGCACTTCCGCTACGAGGACGGCACCCGCGCGCGCTTCTGGGGGGTCGACCTCTACCAGATGGCGGCGATCCCCAAGAAGGAGGAGGCCGACGTGCTCGCCGCGACGCTGGCGAACCTCGGCTTCAACATCGTCCGCATCCACCACGTCGACCTTCCGCTCGTGGGGCTGGTGAAGCGCGACGGCACGCTCGACCCCGCGCTCGCCGACCGCCTCGACTTCTTCCTGTCGCGGCTGAAGGCCCACGGCATCTACCTCATCCTCGAGGTCGCGACGTTCCGGACGTTCGCCGAGGGGGTCGCCGACCCGCACCCGTCCATCCCGAACGGCCACAAGCTCGTGACGATGTTCGAGGACGACTGGCGCGACGCCTACCTCGCGTGGTTCGAGACGATGTGGGGCCGGAAGAACCCCTACACGGGCCTGCGGTTCGCCGAGGACCCGATGGTCGCGATGGTGGAGCTCTCGAACGAGCACTCGATCCTCGCCAACTGGGGGCCGGGCATCGAGGGCCTGCCGCCCGCCCACCTCGCCCGTCTCGACGCGCGCTGGAACACCTGGCTGAAGCAGCGCTACGCCGACGACGCGGCGCTCGCGAAGGCGTGGGCCGGCGGTACTCGCGGGGGCCTGCAGCCGGGCGAGTCGCTCGCGACCGGCACCGTGGGCCGCCAGCCCGTCGCGCACAGCTTCTCCGGCGCGTGGCCCGAGGCGCGCAAGCGCGACCTGATGGCGTTCTACACTGAGCTCGAGCGGGCTTTCTACGAGGCGGTGTCCGCGAAGGCCACCCAGCTCGGCTTCCGGGTGCCGATCGTGCCGACGCTGTCGTACCTGCGGGCGGATCTGCTCGCGCTGCACGCGCCCTGGCCCGTCACCGACCTGCACTTCGAATGGGACGTCCCGCGCGGGGCCGAGCTCCGCAACGAGAGCGCGCTCGCGACGCCCCGCGAGCAGGGGCTGCTCGAGGCCGCGGCCGGCGCGGTGGAGGGGCGCGCCTTCACCGTATCCGAGCTGAACCACCCTTTCCCGAACCGGTACATGGCCGAGGCGCCACTGCTCTGGGCGACCCTCGGGCTCGTCCAGGACTGGGACGCGCTCGTCTGGAACTCCTTTCCGCTCGGGACCGAGCCCACGAGCGAGAGCTACGTCTGGGACGTCTTCGACTTCCGCAACGCGACGGTGAAGCTCGCGCAGGCGCCGACCGCGTCGTCGATGTTCCGCGGGGGTTGGGTGGACGCCGCGGGGGGCTACCTCCCGCTACTCTACTCCAAGGCGGCGGTCGAGCTGTTCGGGGCCACCGGACGCGCTTCTTTGCCCGTCGACGTCTCGGACCCGGGATTTTTCCTGTCACACCGCCTCCGCACGGAGTTCGGAGAGGCGCCCGTGCCGTCCGTGGCGGGCTCGCCCCCCGCGGGCGTGGGCTGGTGGGCCGACCCCGGCGTGCTCCTGCTCGATCGGCCCGCGATCGTCGCGCGGATCGGGCCGCCCGAGGCCCCGCGCGGCGACGGCGGCGGCATCCGGGAGGTGACGCGGCTCCGCGTGAAGCTCGCGCAGTGGGCGGCCGTGTCGCTCGCCAGCGCGGACGGCCGGCCCCTCGGGCAGGGCCCCGCGACGCTGGCGATCGGGACCCGTCAGGAGAACAGCGGGATGGAGTGGGCCTGGGGCGGCCACTACGTCCACAGCTTCGGGGTCGCGCCGATCCTCGTGGAGCCCGCGCGCGGGAGCGTGGAGATCGCGTGGCCGCGCAAGCCCGTCGTGCGCGTGATCGGGCCGGACGGCTCGCCCGGGGCGGAGGTGGCGGTGTCGCCCGCGGGGAAGGGGTGGTGGCGGATCGCGGTGGAGGGGGTGCAGAGCCCGTTGTTCGAGGTGCGGTGACCTACTGCGTGTACCCCAACGCCTCCAGCTGCTCGATCGTCTCCTTGCGCTCCGCTTCGTCGAGCTGGAGCACCTCGCCGCCGTTCACCTGCTTCGGGTTCTCGGCGCGCCACTGGTTCGCGGCCGCCACCAGCACGGCGATGCCGGGGATCGCGCGGTCCTTGCTCGGCGCATTCTCGAGCGGGTCGGCCTTCAGGTCGAAGCCGTAGATGAAGCGCTCCTTCGTGCGGTCTTCGACCGTCTTGTAGCCGGCGGCGGTCACCGCGAGGACGTGGTCGCGCTCGGTGAGGACCAGCGGGCGCCCCTCGGCGAACAGCGAGAGCCCCTGCCAGGCCTCCGGGACGGGGAGCCCGGCGAGCTCGGCGAGCGTCGGGGCGACGTCGATGAGCCGGCCGGTCCGCGCGGCCTCGCGGCGCGGCTTCTGCCCGGGCGCGCGGATCATCAGGGGGACCCGGGCGATCTCATTCCACACGAGGGGGCCGTGCCCGATCTGCCCGTGCTCGCCGAGCATCTCGCCGTGGTCGGAGAACAGCGCGACGACGGTGTCGCCCGCGCCGGCCGCGTCGGCCGCGGCGAGCACCTGGCCGACGAGCCGGTCGCCGTCGCGGACGCAGGCGTGGTAGGCGTCCACGAACTCGCGCAGGCGCGCCTCCTTGACGTCCGCCGGCGCCTGCACCCAGTGGTCGTAGCCGAGGCCCTTCGCGGGATCGAAGGTGAGGCTCGTGCCCACGGCCGCCTGCGACTCGGCCGTGGGGATGAGCGCGACGTGCGGCGCCATCAGGTGGACATAGGTGAAGTTCGGCTTGCCGTCGTCCTTCCAGCGCTGGATGTCGGCGATCGCGCTCTTCACGGTCTGCGGCTCCGTCCCGGGGCGGAACGTCTGGAACCCGCGGCCGAACCCGAGGTCCTCGCGGATGTGGATGTTCGCGAAGTAGGCGGAGGTGGCGTAGCCGCCGCTGGAGAAGACCTCGGCGAGCGTGGGGAAGCGCGTGTCGAGCGCCTTGTACTTGTCGAGGACCCCCATCTGGTAGTCCCAGCCGTGGCTGCGGGCCCAGGTCGACGTCATGTACGAGACGTACGACGGGAGCGTCCACGTGTACTGGGTCCAGGCGTTCTCCCAGACGACGCTCTGCTTCGCGAGGGCGTCGATGTTCGGGGACGTGGGCCGCTTCTGCCCGTACGTGCCGAGGGCGTCGGCCCGGAGCGTGTCCACCACGACGACGAGGACGTTCGGCTTCGGGCGGGGCGCCGGTCCGGCCGCGGCGAGGAGCAAGGACGCGCCGATCAGGGCCAGCGCGGCGAGGGGTCGTTTGCGCACCGACGAACCTTAGATGAGGCCACCGCCTGTTGCAACACGCGACACGGGGCCGATCAGTACGCCGTGATGTACGGCCTCATCCACCCCACCTCGCCCCGCACGCCCACCCGGTACGTCTCCTGCACGTGCCGGGTGATCTTCCCGGGCGGCCCGACCTCGCGGCGGTCGATCTCGCGGACGGGCGTGATCTCCGCGGCGGTGCCGGAGAGGAACACCTCGTCGCCGACGTAGAGCGCGTCGCGGCCGAAGGGCATCTCGTAGAGCGGGATGTTCGCGTGCTTGAGGATCTCGATGACGGTCTTGCGCGTGATGCCGCCGAGGATGTTCACGACGGGCGGCGTCTTCACGACGCCGTCGCGGGCGACGAACAGGTTCTCGCCCGTGCCCTCCGCGACGAACCCCTGCCCGTCGAGCATGACGGCCTCGTCGTAGCCGTTGTCGTTGGCCTCGTAGCGCGCGAGGATCGAGTTCACGTAGTGCCCGATGACCTTCGCGCGCTGGAGGTTCGAGTTGACGTGGTGGCGCGTGAAGGTGCTGCACTGCACGCGGATGCCGTTCTGGATGCCGTCGTCGCCGAGGTAGCGGCCCCAGTCCCACACGGCGATCGCGACGTGCACGGGGTTGTTGCGCGCGCCGAGCCCCATCGCGCCCATGCCGAGGAACACGACCGGGCGGATGTACGCCTCCTTCATGCCGTTGGCCGCGAGCGTCTCGAGGCAGGCCTGCTTCAGGTCGTCCTGCGAGAACGGGATCTTGAAGCGGCACATCTTGGCGCTGTCGACGAGGCGGCGGAGGTGCTCGTCGAGGCGGAACACGCCCCCGCCGCCGCCGGCCTGCTCGTAGCTGCGGATGCCCTCGAACACGCCCAGCCCGTAGTGCAGCGTGTGCGAGAGCACGTGGACCTTCGCGTCGTCGAAGGGGACGAGCTTCCCGTCCATCCAGATGAAGCGGCTCTCGATGCCCATGCCCTACTCCTTGCCCCCGACGACGTTGCCGTCGGCGTCGTGTTCGATGATGGGGAAGCCTAGCCCGGCGAGCGGCTCCCGGAGGGTCGCGAGGTCGCCCACCACCACCATCGTGAGCGATTCGGGGGCGATTCGCGAGCCCCACGCGCCCTGCGCGGCGTCGAGGGTCGCGGCGCGCACGCCGGGCAACCACCGCCCGACCCAGTCGGACGGCAGGCGGTATCGCCACACCGCCTCCTCCTGGCCGAGCTGCCAGTCGGGGTTCTCGAAGCGCAGCGGCCACGCGTACACGAGCGACGCGCGCGCGTCCTCGATCTCCGCGGGCTGGAGCGGGCGAGCGCCGGTCACGTCGCGGAGCTCCTTGAGCAGCTCGTCGATCGCCGGGCGCGTCGCGTCCGATCGCACGCTCGTCGTGGCGACGAAGCGGCCGCCGGCGTGGTCGTAGCCGAGGTTGGACCGGGCGCCGTAGGTCCAGCCCTTGTCCTCGCGCAGGTTCATGTTGACGCGGGAGGTGAACTGCCCGCCGACCGTCTGGTTGGCGAGCGTGAGCGCGTACCAGTCGGGGTCGGTCGGTTGGGCGACGTAGCCGCCGATCCGGATCACCGACTGGGCGGCACCGGCCTTGTCGACGACGTGGAGCGCGGGCGCCTGCGCGGGGGGCTTCTCCCGCGGCGGCGCGGACGCCTCGCCCTTCTTCCACCTGCCCAGCGCCTTCTCCAGCGCGGGGAGCGCCTCCGCGAGCGTGACGTCGCCGCCCACGAGGACCATCGCGTCGCCGGCGACGACGTGGCGGCCCCACCACTCGCGCATCTCGGCGGTGGTGATGGCGCCGTAGGTGGCCTCGGTGGGGAGGCGGCCCTTGTAGGCGTCGCCGAAGAGCACGTGGTCGAACACGCGCGTGGCGACGGTCTCGGGGTCCTTGCGCGACCGGGCGAGCCCGGCGAGCCGCTGCTTGCGGAGCAGCGCCCAGTCCTCCTCCGGGAACGTCGGCTCCTCGATCACGAGGCGGAGGAGCTCGAGCGTCGGCGCGAGGTTCTCCTTCAGGCCGGAGATCCAGATGGACGCGCCGTCGTCGCCGGCGGACGAACCGAGGTCGCTGCCGATCTTCTTGAGCGCCGCGGAGAGCCCCGCGGCGTCGTAGGGGCCCGCGCCCTCGTTCATCATGTCGAGCGTGACGCTGGCGAGCCCCTCGCGCCCGGCGGGGTCGGTGAAGCCGCCGGCGCCGAGCGCCACGCGCACCCACACGAGCGGGACCTCGTGGTTCTCGACCACGGCGACGGGCAGGCCCGACGCGAGCTGGCCCCGCGCGGGCGACGGCGCCTCGAACGTGGAGGCGGGGAGGGGCTCCGGCGGGGCCGAGCGATCCACGGGCTTCGGCGCGCAGGCGAACAGCACGAGCATCACGGCTTCACCTCCGGCACGATCTCGAGCACGAGCCGTTTGTCGGGCGGCAACCACTGGCGCAGGGCCGCGTTCACGGAGTCGGGGGTGGCGGCGCGGTAGCGCGCGAGGTCGTCGGCGAGCCCGTCGGGCTTGCCGAGGTAACGCAGGTAGCTCTGCACCTGGTCCGCCTTCCCGGAGATCGTCAGCAGCGCCTCCCAGAAGCCCACCTCGTACGCGGTCTTCGCGGTGGCGACCTCCTCGGCCGTGACCCCCGACTCGCGCAGCTTCGCGAGCTCCTCGTCGACGGCCGCGACCACCTCCGCGGCGGTGTGGCCCTCGGCCGCCGTGGCCACGATCATGTAGAGGCTCTGCAGGTTGTGGGAGACCTGGGCCGCGCTCACGTCCTGCGCGATCTGCCGCTCGTGCACGAGCGACTCGTAGAGCCGGCTGTCCTTGCCGCTCGTGAGCGCCTGCGACAAGAGATCGAGCTCGGCGTCGCCGGGCGCGAAGAGCTTCGGCGTGGGCCAGGCGATCCACACCTTCTCGAACGGCACGTCGTCCGTCGCGCGCACGCGCTTCTCGCCGTCGAGCACCACCGGCGTGAACGTGCGCGGGGCGGGCTCCTCGCCGGCGGGGAGGTCGCCGAACCACCGCTTCACCTGCCGCTTGGCGACCTTCGGGTCGAAGTCGCCACAGATCGTGAGCGTGGCGTTGTTCGGCACGTACCACTTCCGGAAGAAGGCCTTCACGTCCTCGAGCGTGGCGGCCTCGATGTCCTCGTGCCTGCCGATGGTGGCGGTGTGGTAGGGGTGCCCCTCGGGGAAGAGGTTCTCCAGCAGCGTGGGCCACGCGTTGCCGTAGGGCACGTTGTCGTAGCGCTGGCGACGCTCGTTGCGGACGACGTCCTTCTGGTTCTGGAGCTTCTGCTCGTCGAGCGCATCCAGCAGGAACCCCATCCGGTCGGACTCCATGTAGAGCGCGAGGGGGAGGAACTCGCTGGGGACGCCCTCGAAGTAGTTGGTGCGGTCGAGGTTGGTGGTGCCGTTGACCTGCCCGCCCACCTTCTGCAGGGGCTTGAAGTAGTCGTCGGGCGCGTGCTGGCTGCCCTGGAACATCAGGTGCTCGAAGAGGTGCGCGAAGCCGGTGCGACCCGGCTCCTCGTTCGCGGAGCCGACCCAGTACCAGACGTTCACCTGCACGAAGGGGACCGAGTGGTCCTCCACGAGCACGACGGTGAGGCCGTTGTCGAGGGTGAACGTCTCGTTCGGGATGGAGGGCTCGCCCGCGAGGACGGCCGGGAGGAGGAGGGGGAGCATGGGGACCGGAGGCTAACCGGCCGGCGGGGGGGCCGGCCCGCTACCAGTAGGCGTCGTCGTCCCAGGGGACGTCGAAGCCGCGGAGGATGCCGAGGAGGGTGGTGCCGTCATCTTCGTAGGAGACGTGGAAGACGTCCGTGAAGCCGTCGCCGTCGTAGTCGCCGGGGGCGTAGGCCAGTGGGAGGCCCCAATTGAACAGAACGGTGTCATCGGGGATTGGCGCACGCAAAGAGGGCACCGTGCCTCCGCGGATGATGGAAGCGTTCGCCGCGTCTCCGAACCTGCCAGATGTGTAGAAATCCTGAACTCCATCGCCGTCGAAGTCGGCTGTGTAGGTGACGGCGCCGAGCTGCGCTAGATCCTCGTCGCCGACCCAGGAGCCGAGTGCATCTGATGCTTCGAACTCCGCGCGTGTGTCGAGGCCAGAAAAAATATAGAGTTCCCCATGGTGATCTCCACTGGTGCTCGAGTATGGCGAAGCGCCAGCGAAATCATCGATTCCATCACCCGTCCAATCCCCGAGGTCAACCCAGGGCCCATCGAGCACGTCGTCGCTTAGGCCAATGTCCGGCATCCACCCGAGCGCGATGTCCGTCAGGGAGGCGTCGCACGACACACGCAGGTCGGCCCCCGACAACAGGAACGGCTGGCCGCTGTACACGTAGATTTGCAGGTCATCCGTCCCATCCCCGTCGATGTCGCCGAGGCGCTGGGGTTTCCCGCCCCCGCCGTCGCCGAGGGGGCATCGTTCGTCCCATGCGCCGCCGTAGTAGGTCTCCACGTCCGGCCCTCCGCCCGAGGACGCGACGAGATCGGCCCGGCCATCGCCGTCGTAGTCGGTCCCGCTGACGATTTCGGGTCCCCACTCCGTGACGCCTTCGGGCCAGGCCGGCCAAATGGCATCCGCGTCCCCGGCGATGTCTCGAGTGTCACCCTCCGAGAACGGGCCGAAGTGAAGGTAGACGCCGAAGGATTCGCCGTGGCTCGAGACGCCGAGGTCCTGAACGCCGTCTCCGTCCACGTCACCTACATCCAACGAATCGTGTCCGATGAAGTAGGTGCCAGCGTCGGAGTCTGCGCGCATCCAGGCGGCCCCCGGCAGGAGTGGCACGTCGCCTTCCGGCATGGCTCCTCCCGGAACCAGCGCGTAGTAGAGGCCATACTGAAACCCCCACCAGAGGTCATCGGTACCATCTCCATCGACGTCCCGGATGATCCCGGGAACGCCGCCGCCCTCCTCCGCCCGCGCGATCCACTCCACCGCAGCCTCCGGCTCCGTCGCGAGGGCGCAGGCCCCCGCGGCGAGCGTGTCACCGTCGCAGTCCTGGTCGACCGCGTCGCAGTACTCGGTGGCGCCGGGGTGAATCCAGGCGTTGTCGTCGTCGCAGTCGTCGCCGCCCCACTCGGGCGCGTCGTGGCCGTCGCCGTCGGCGTCGGGGCCGGGGGTGTCGGTGTCGGTGTCGGTATCGGCGTCCGTGTCGCCGTCGGTGTCCGAGTCGGAGTCGCCGTCCGCGTCGGCGTCCACGTCGGTGTCGGTGTCCGCGTCGGGCTCCCCGTGGGCCGACGTGTCCTTCTGCGACCAGTCGGGCGGCGTGCAAGCAGCAACGAGGAGGAGTGTCACCACGACATCATTCCGTCCCCATGCCGGCGTGTCACCCCCGGGAGCCCGGAAGCAGCGGCGTCACCCGCGCCCGCAGGCCCGCCGGCAGCTTCTCGTCGAGGATCCGCACGATCTCCTCCGCCTGGTACCGCGCCGAGAAGTGCGTGAAGAGCAGCGCCTCGTTGGTCAGCAGGTCCGCGCGCGCGACGATCTCGTCGAGGTGGACGTGGCCCTTCGCGCGGGCGGCCTCGACGGGCACGCGGTCGTCGAGGAACGTGACCTCGATGACCAGCCGCCGGGCCTGCCGGACGAGTGGCTCGCGCTCGATCACCTCGACGAGGGTGTCGCCGGTGAAGGCGAGCTCGACGACGTCGACGTCCTCGGAGACGACCTCGCCCGCGTGGCGCCGGCGGCGGATCTCCTCCTGCGGACGACCCGCGAGGTCCGGCAGCAGGCGCGAGCGCGTGGCGACGAGCGCATACCCCTGGCAACGGACGCGGTGGGGCGAGCGGAACGGGACGGCGACGCGCTTGCCGCCGAGCGGGACGCGGTCGCCGGGGCCGCAGGGCACGATCTCGCAGGGGACGTCGCTCTTGTCGAGGCGCCGCCAGACGTCGAAGAGCGCGCGCAGGTCCTCCTCGTTCTCGCGCGGCACGTACACGATCGCCGGCGGCATCCCCATCAGGCCGCGGGTGGAGGCGTGCATGGCGATCGCGCCCGCGTGGTCCATGTGCGTGTGGGTCAGGAGCACGCGCCGCTGCCGGACCGCCGTGGGCGGGCATCGCCCGATGTCGAGGTTCAAGCCCCAGCCCGGCAGCTCGATGCAGGTCTCGAGGCCGCCCACGCTCACCGCGCGCACGTCCTCCCCCAGAATCTTCAACATCTCCGGGGACATCTGTTGACCTTCACTCCAGACGGGCGGGTGTTTATCGTTGTGCTCGCTTCTGGAGGAGCCATGCTCGCCCGTACCCTGCCCCTCGTGCTGTTGCTCGCCTGCAAGGCCGACGCGCAGTCGCCTCCGGCCGCCGTCGCGCCCCCCGCCTCGTTCAACCCGGCGATGTCGCTCGCGCCGCTGGTCGACGCGGTGGAGCCCGCGGTCGTCAACGTGTACACCAGCGTCACCCAGAGGGTGCCGCGCGCGTACCAGTACTGGTTCAACCTGCCGGAGTCGTTCACCCAACAGGGCCAGGGCTCCGGGTTCGCGATCTCGGCGGACGGGTACATCATCACCAACAACCACGTGGTGCGCGACGCGACCGGCATCAAGGTCAAGTTCCCGAACGGGAAGGACCGCGACGCGAAGGTGGTCGGCGCCGACCCCGCCACGGACGTCGCGCTCCTGAAGATCGAGTCCGACGGCACCGTGCCGTACCTGAAGCTCGGGAAGTCCGACGCCGTGCGGGTCGGCGACTGGGTCGTCGCCATCGGCAACCCGCTCGGCCTCGGCCACACGGTCACGGCCGGCATCGTGTCCGGCAAGGGCCGCGACATCCCCGAGCTGCCGTTCGAGGAGTTCATCCAGACCGACGCGAGCATCAACCCCGGCAACTCCGGCGGCCCGCTCGTCGCGCTCGACGGCACGGTCATCGGCATGAACACCGCGATCATCCAGGGCGCGAACACCGTCGGCTTCGCCATCCCGTCCGATCACATCTCGTCGATCCTCCCGCAGCTCCGCGAGAAGGGGAAGGTCGCGCGCGGCGCGCTCGGCATCCAGATGGCGGACGTGCCCGAGGCCGCGCAGAAGGCGCTCGGCAAGGGCGTGCTCGTCGAGGCCGTGGCCCCCGAGGGCGGCGCCGCGAAGGCGGGCCTGCGCCCCGGCGACATGATCACCGCCATCGACGGCAAGGCGATCGCCGACAACCGCGATCTGCTCAAGGTCGTCAGCGCCCACGCCCCCGGCGACGAGGTCGAGGTGACGATCGTGCGCGAGGGCAAGGAGAAGAAGATCAAGGTGAAGCTGGGCGAGCGGCAGGCGTCCTAGCCCGTCGGGGTCGGCGCGACGCGGGTCGCCTTGCTACAGTGGCGGGCCGTGTCCGCCGAACCCGCCCTCCAGCAAACACCCGCGCAGCCGGTCGCTCCCACGCCGTGGGCGGCCGTCGCGCTCGCCGTCCTGGGGCCGGTCCTCGTCCTCGGCGCCACGTTGGCGTGGCTCGCGCGCCCCGACCCGGAGGCGGCGAAGTCGCCGCTCGTGCAGGCGCAGGAGAAGGCCGTCGCCCACGACCCCGACGTGCTGCTGCTCGGCGCGTCGAAGGTGGGCACCGACCTCGACCAGGACGCGCTCGCGAAGGCGTTGGGCCCCGCGCGCGACGAGCTCCGGCCGCTCAACCTCTCGGGCACGACCGCGCCCGTCTGGTACGCCATCCTCGAGAACCGCGTCTACGCCACCGGGAAGAAGCCCCGGCTCATCGTCGTGTACTCGACGTTCGACTGGGTGCTCGCGACGCGCCCCACCGGCGAGGCCGAGCGCGCCATGTTGCTCGCGCAGATGGGCGCCGACGAGCCCGTGCTGCGCGCGAAGTCGCTCGGCGAGGGCGTGGGCGGCGCCACCTGGGACCGCGTGCGGCGCCACCGCACCGAGCTCCACACCGCGATGATGGGGTTCGTCCGCGACGCCGCCGTCGGCCTCGCGTTCGCGCCCCCCGACGCGCAGAGCGTGGTCGACGCGGGCGCGAAGGTGGCGGCCCCCGCGCTCGAGTCCCTGTTCGGCGCGCAGGCGGGGCTCGACCTCTCCCACGTGCCGCGGGCCATCCCCATCGTGGAGCAGGAGCGCGAGACGGCGAAGGCCGCCACGCGCGTGGAGGACACGCTCCTGCCGGACTTCCTCGCGCTCGCGAAGGAGAACGGCGCGAGGATCGTGTTCGTGCACGCACCCGTGCGCCTCGCGCAGGAGGGCGCCTTCGCGGTGGACCCGCAGCTCTTGCGCGACGCCGTGCAGATGATCAACGAGGCGGGCGCCGGCTACGTGGACTTGCGCGAGCTCCGCCTCGGCGACGCCGCCTTCGGCGACGCCACCCACCTCAACCGTGTCGGCCGCGACGCGCTCACGAAGGCGCTGATCGCGCGGCTGCAGGAGATCGGCGCGACGGGCGACGGCCCCATCGCCCCGGCGAAGCTCCCCGTCGTGACGAAGCCGCCGAAGGTGGCGCGCACCGGCTCGCCGCCGGCGCTCCCGGAGGTGAAGCCCACGCGCGGGCCACGCGCCTGCGGGTACGAGGCGCCCATCCCCGAGCTGCGGCCCATCAACGACTTCTGGCTGCAGACCGCCGGCTTCGGCATGGTCTCGCCGCTCGTGATGCTCGAGGACGGCGCGCCCATGAAGGCCCACGCCGGCCGCGAGGAGTTCGACGAGGCCTGCAAGGGCGCGTTCCTGCACCAGGAGCGCGCGGTCAAGTTCTCGCCGACCGGCGCCACGCCCGACGACCTCGCGAAGCACACCTACGCCTTCGCGCTCGCCGACGAGGCGCCCCTGCGCACCGCCGCCGGCGGCGAGGCGTGGTGGGTCTACCCGGGCACCACGCTCGCGCTGGAATTCGAGGAGCCGTTCGCCGGCGCGTTCGGCGTCGCCATCGACGCGGTCGTGTACGGCGAGCCGAAGGCCGACCCGGTGGTCCGCCTCGGCGACGTCGAGGCGCCGATGCGCGGCGTGGGGCTCCACCGGTCGGCGAGCCTGACGGCGCCGGCTCCGGGGGGCCCGTGGTCGCTCACGGTCTCGTCGCCGGCGGACGGCGGCTGGGTGTTGATCCGGCGGCTCGTCTACGGCAACGCCGCCGACGCGCGCTTCGTCGTGGGCTCGCCCGGCGGGACGAGCGTGAACGTCATCGCGACCGACGGCGTGTACGCCGCGCCGCCGGCTCCGCTCGCGCCGCTCGGGCCCGCCGTCGACGAGGCGGGGATCGCCCGCTGGGAGATCGCCGGCGTGCCCGACACGAAGGAGCTGTGGTCCGTCGCGAGCGTCGCCGGGTGCTCGCCCGTGCGCGTGCTGGAGGACGGCAAGCCGCTCGCCACGCCGGTCGTACGCGTGGAGGACGTGAAGGACGCCGGGAAGTACACGCAGGTGGGGACGTCGCTCTTCGCGCGCGCGAGCGACGGCGGCTCGCCGGCGAGCAACGGGCGCGCCTACGGGGCCGTGCTCGACGAGACGCGGCGCTGCCGCGGGTTGCGCTGGCTCTACCCGGGCGACGCGCTCACGCTCACGGTGAAGCCGACGTTCATCGCGTCGCTCCTCGCCGATCCGACGGAGGTCGAGGTGGGCGGCGCGGCGGTGGGCGCCGGCGAGGCCGAGGCCACGCTCCGCGTCCGCGTGGGGGACGAGCTGTTCCTCGAAGCCACGTTCCCGGTCACCGCGCTGAACTCGTCGCCGCCGCGCCTGCCGCTCGCCCGGCCGCTCCCGCGCGGGCCCGAGCCGGTGACGATCGAGCTGTCCACGCCGCCGGAATCGCCCTGGGTGCTCGTGGGGAGCCTCGCGTTGACCGAACCCGGCGCGATCGCGCTGCCGGAGGGCTCGCCGTGACCTTCGTCCAGGTCGAGTTCCTCTGGTTCATGGGGATCGTCTTCGCCCTCTACTGGGCGATCCCCAACCGCAAGTGGCAGAACGCGATGCTCGCCGTCGCGAGCGCGATCTTCTACGGGTGGGTGCACCCGTGGTTCCTGATCCTGCTCTACGCGGCCGCGGTCATCGACTACTTCGCGGGCCTCGGGATGCAGCGGTACCCCGGGCACAAGAAGCTCGTGCTGACGGTGTCGCTGCTCGGGAACCTCGCGATGCTCGGGTACTTCAAGTACTTCGACTTCTTCGTCGAGAACCTCGCGGCGGGCCTCGACTTGCTCGGCGTCCAGAACACGCTCGGGCCGCTCGGCATCTTCCTGCCCGCCGGCATCAGCTTCTACACGTTCCAGTCGATGGCCTACTCCATCGACGTCTACCGCGGCGAGCTCGAGCCGCGGAAGAACCTGCTCGACTACCTGCTCGCCGTCAGCTTGTTCTGTCACCTCGTCGCCGGCCCGGTGCAGCGGGCGAGCAACCTGCTCATGCAGGCGGAGACGCCCCGGAAGTTCGACCTGCAGATGATCCGGTCGGGCTTCGCGCTGGCGATGTGGGGCGCGTTCACCAAGATCGTCGTGGCGGACACGATCTCGCCGTACGTCGACAAGGTCTACGCGCTGGCGAACCCGTCGACGCCGCTGCTCGCCGCGGGCACGCTGGCGTTCGCGGTGCAGATCCTCGCGGACTTCGCCGGGTACAGCAACATCGCGCGCGGGACCGCGCGCATGCTCGGCTTCGAGCTGATGCTCAACTTCGACAGCCCCTACGTCGCGACGAACCCGAGCGACTTCTGGCGCCGCTGGCACATCAGCTTCTCCACCTGGATCCGGGACTACATCTACATCCCGCTCGGCGGCTCGCGCGGCACGTTCTGGCGCGTGCAATTCAACACGATGGCCGCGATGATGATCTCGGGCCTGTGGCACGGCGCGAGCTGGAACTTCGTGTTGTGGGGCGCGTACCACGGGGCGCTCCTCGTCGGGTACCGGCTCGTCACGCCGCGGATCCCGAAGGCCCTCCGCGAGATGCCGGGCAACCACGCGATCGCGGTGGCGATCATGTTCGGCTTCACGCTCTTCGGGTGGTTCCTGTTCCGCGCGCTCGAGCTCGGCCGCATCGCGACGGTGCTCGCCCAGGACCCCTTCGCCTTCCCGCACGAGCAGCAGGTCGCGACGGTCGTGGTGCTCGCCGTCACGGCGGCGTGCTCGATCCCGATGATCGTGGGCCACGTGGTGGAGCGGCGCGTCGTCCCGTGGCTCGAGAAGACGCCCTGGTACCTGCCCGCTCAGACCACGGCGTGGGCGGTGTTCGCGCTCGGGATGTTCACCTTCGTGCGGATGACGGCGGCGGACTTCATCTACTTCGCGTTCTGAGCTCGTTGACCGAAGGCGGTTGATGCACCATCATCAGATGCATGCGCACCACGCTGAACCTCGATGACGACGTGCTGGCGGCGGCCCAGGAGATCGCCCGGCGAGAGCGCAAGACGGCGGGTCAGGTGATCTCCGAGCTCCTCCGGGGCGCGCTCACGGGGTCGCCGCCCTCCGAGGCCGTGACCGAGCCGGTCCTCGGCTTCCGCCCCTTTCCGTCCCGCGGCGTGATCGTCACCAACGACGTCGTCGACCGGCTGCGCGAGGAGGGCGAGTATTGAGGCGTGCGCTCCTCGACGTGAACGTCCTGATCGCGGCCCTCGACGGGGGCCACGCCCACCACGGGCGCGTCCGGGACTGGCTCTCGGAGGAGGGGGCGCGCGGATGGGCCTCGTGCCCCATCACGCAGAACGGCTGCATCCGCATCCTGTCGCAGCCCGGATACCCGTCGCCGCTTCGACCCGCGGAGGTGATCGAGCGCCTTCGGGAGGCGACGGATCACGCGAGCCACGCGTTCTGGGCGGACGACGTCAGCCTGCTGGACACGCGTCGCGTTCGGGCGGACCGCGTCCTGGGGCCGCGCCAGGTGACGGACCTCTACCTGCTCGCGCTCGCGGTGAAACACGGCGGGCGGCTCGTCACGCTCGACGGCCGGATCCCCCTCGAGGGGGTCGCGGGGGCCGGGGACGACCACCTCGTCGTGCTCTGAACCGGCGCTCGGGGCGCGATTCGCACGTTAGGATCGGGGCCCCGCGCGGAGCCCCGCATGTACCACGACTTCCTGATCCTCGGCGGCGCCGGCCTGGTCGGCTTCCAGGTCTGCCGGCAGATCCTGATGAACCTCAAGCCGCGCCGCATCGTCGTGGCCTCGTTGTACGAGCACGAGGCGGTCGCCGCCTGCCAGAAGCTCGAGGGCGAGTTCGGCGACAGCGTGGCCTTCGTGCCGGCGTGGGGGAACCTGTTCGTGCCGCGCGACATGGCGAAGCTCGGGCGCGGGGCGATCCTCGCCGACGTCGCGCTGCGGCGCCGCCTGCTCGCCGCCGTCTACGACGACTACGAGGACGCCTACAAGAACAACCACATGGTGCACCTCATCCGCACCCACCGGCCCGAGGTCATCGTCGACTGCGTCAACACCGCGACGGGGTTCAGCTACCAGGACGTGTTCGACGGCGCCGCGAAGGTCCGCGGGTGGATCGGCGAGGGCGGGTACGACAAGAAGGGCGTCGACGACCTCGAGGGCTTCCTGCTCTCGCAGTCCGTGCCGCAGCTCATCCGCCACGTGCGCTTCCTGCACCAGGCCACGACCGAGTACGGCACCGGCGTGTACGTGAAGGTGGGCACCACCGGCACCGGCGGGATGGGCCTCAACATCCCGTACACCCACTCCGAGGACAAGCCGTCGAAGAAGCTCCTCGCGAAGAACGAGGCGGCGTTCGGCCACACCGGGCTCCTCTTCTTGCTCGCGCGCACGCCCGACGCGCCGATCGTGAAGGAGGTCAAGCCCGCGGCGATGATCGGCTACCGCGCGGTCGAAGTGCAGGTCGCCCGCGACAAACACGACAACAGCGATCTCTACGCGCCGAAGACCGTCGGCCTCGGCTCCGGCACGCTGAACCTCCGCGAGCCCGCCGCCGGCTACGAGCGCGCCGGCACGCTCGAGGTCCCCGTCGTCGACACCGGCGAGAACGGCGTCTTCACCCGCGGCGAGTTCGCCGCCATCACGGCGCTCGGGCAGATGGAGTACGTGACGCCCGAGGAGATCGCCCGCACGGTCGTGCTGGAGATCCGCGGCGCGAACACCGGCCAGGACGCGATCTCCGCGCTCGACGGCGCGGTCATGAACCCGAGCTACAAGGCGGGCCTCGTCCGCAACGTGGCGCTCAACGACCTCGACGCCGCCGAGAGGAGCAGCGGCATCTCGTCGGTCGCGCTCGGCCGCCTCGGGCCGCCCGAGCTCTCGAAGCTCCTGTTCGAGGCCGAGCTCCTGCGGCGGGCGTGTGGCTCGCTCGAGGGCGTCGTCGAGATCGGCGAGCCGGCGAAGCTCGCGGAGACCTGCGCCGCCTGCCTCGAGGCGAGCGGCATCGCGAAGACCGCGCCCTCGATCGGCATCCCGGTGCTGATGCCCGACGGCAAGCACCTCTTGCGCGGCCCGCGCATCAACGTGCCGGAGCTCGAGGGGCACCACACCAGCGTCGAGCTCGGCAACCGCCAGCTCGTCGACCGCTGGGCGCGGAAGGGCTGGGTGGATCTGCGCCCCGCCAACATGCTCACCTGGCAGGAGCGCGCCCGGAAGATGCTCGGCGCGCGCGGCTTGCTGCGCGAGGAGGGCTCCGCCGCGGCCGACCGGCGCAGCTTCATGGCGACGAGCTTCGAGATCGGCGAAGTGGTGGCGTGGATCTTCAACAACGAGATGGGCGGCTTCCGCGTGAAGTGACCGGCCCCCCGGGAGAAAACATGGACGACTCCGGACTCCTGATCGGCTGGAACCGGGTGGCGACCGGCCACGAGCACGAGGCGACCGAGCTGTGGTCGGAGATGCTGACCTACCTTCGCGCCCTGCACGCCGCGGGGAAGATCGACCGCTTCGAGCCCGTGTTGCTGGGGGCCCACGGCGGGAACCTCAACGGCTTCATGCTCCTGCGCGGCTCGCAGGAGAAGCTCGACCGCATCCGCAATTCCGAGGAGTTCCTGCTCCTCGTCATCAAGGCGAACAAGCGGTTGGAGGGGTTCACCGTGGTGCGCGCGCACTTCGGCGAGGAGGCCGCGCGGATCCTGCGGTTGTACTCGACGTCCTGAAGCCCCGCCTCGGTGTACCCTTGGGGCGGAGGCCCCCATGTTCCTCGCCGCCGCCGCCTTCGCCTCGGTCGTGGTCCGCAACGACACGAACTACGACGACACCTACGACCAGTCCGACGGCGTGCTCTGGATGGAGTACCCGGAGTGCGCCATCGCGGTGCTGGAGGCCGACGCCGACGACCTGCCGCTGGAGATCGACAGCCTCCAGATCTACTTCGGGTCGTCCACCGGCAACGACGACGGCACCGACACGCTCGCGGAGGTGGGCCTCCAGGTGCTCGCCGACGGCGAGGACCCCAACCCGACCCACTTCGAGTGGGGCCCCGAGGGCTTCTACGTCACGGTGTCGTCCACCGATCTGAACGTGCTCTACCTCGAGGACGAGGAGAACGGGCTCTACGCGCTCGACTACACGGAGGGCCGCATCGCCGTGTGGTTCTGCCCCCCCGATCCGACCACCGGCGAGGCCTGGCCGCGCGAGGGCCGGGACCAGACCGGCGTCGTGTTCGACACCGACTCGCCGAGCGCCGGCAACTGGGTGAGCGACAGCAGCGGGAGCGTCTACCCCGCGGCCGAGATCGGCGTGACCGGCAGCTTCATCATCCGCGCCGTCGACCTCGACGCCGGGGGCGGGGGCGGGGGCGGCGACGACACCGGCGGCGGGGGCGGCGGGGACGACACCGGCGACGGCGGCGGCGGCGGCGACGACGCCGGGCTGTCGCTCACGTCGATCACGCCCGCGGACGCCTCCGAGGGCGAGACGGTCGACGTCACCGTGCTCGGGACGGGCATCGAGGAGGGCGCCACCGTCTTCATCGGCGGGCTCGCCGCCTCGAGCGTCGCGTTCGTCAGCGACACCGCGGTCACCGCGAAGAGCCCCTCCGCGCTCCCCGTCGGCACCCACGACGTGGTGCTCAACAACCCCGACGGCGGCTCGGCCACCCTGACGGGGTCGTTCACCGTGCACGGGGGCTGCGGCTGCGGGGGCGTGCCGGGCGCGCCGTTCGCGCTCGCGATCGCGGTGGCGTGGGCGCTGCCGCGGCGGCGTCAGGCTCCGTAGCGCTCCTCCACGACCGCCGCGACACCGTCCGTGCCGACGGTGATCGTCCACAGCTGCCCGTAGCCGTCGACGAGCACCGGCTCGGCCCCGAGCGCCTCGGCGAAGTCGGGCAACGTGTACGAATGCCCCGCGTGCAGCACGGTCTCCCCGGCGTGGGTCGCGCAGAGGGTCGCGGCGAGCACGTCCTCCGCGTCGAGGTCCGGCACCACGATCACGGAGAGGTCGTGGTCGGCGGCGGTGGGCGCGACCGTCTGCTGCGTGCGGACGAGGTCGGTCGCGTAGATGGCGGCGAGCGGCTCGTCGCGCATGCGCTCGGCGAGCGCCTCGGCGCGGGCGAGCCCCTCCTCGGTGAGGCCGGGGTCGTCGCCCGTGTCCTCCTTCTCCGCGTGGCGCGTGGCGAACACCACGATCGGCGACGAGGGCACGCAGGGGAGGGCGCCCCCGGTGTCGGCCGGCGAGCCCGGGTCCTCGACGGGCTCGGGCGTCGCGCAGGCGAGAAGCCAGATCACCGCGACGCCACCTCGGCGATCGTCTTGTCGACGAGCCGGAAGAACGCGTCGATCCCCTCCAGCAGGTGTTGCTCCGGCGTGTCCTCGTCGCGCACGTGCGAGAGCCCGCGCGTGGACGAGGTGAACACCATGACGGTCGGCACCACCGCGGCCATCTCGCTGGCGTCGTGCAAAGGCCCGGAGGGCAGGCGCGGGGCGTCGCCGGTGGCCTCGCGCACGGCCTCCTCGCAGAGCTGGAGCAGGCGCGGGTCGAAGGGGCGCGGCGTGATGCGCAACAGCGGCGTCCACGACACCTCGACGTCGTTGCGCTTCGCGGCGGCGGCCGCGGCCTCGCGCGCCTCGCGGTGCATGGCGGCGAGCACGTCGGCGTCGAGCGCGCGCTGGTCGAGCGAGATCTCGCACGCGCCGGGCACGGCGGTGACGAAACGCGGCTCCACGTCCACCACGCCGACGGTGCAGACGGCGCCGACCCCGCGCGGCACGTACTTCAGGGCGATCTCGCGGAACGCGAGCGCGGCCTCCGCGGCGGCGAGGAACGCGTCGCGACGCATCGGGACCGGGAACGAGCCGGCGTGCGCGGCCTGGCCGACGAAGCGGAGCTTGTGGCGCTCGACCCCGCAGGTGCCGAGGACCACGCCGGTGGACTTGCCCCAGCTCTCCAGCACCGGGCCCTGCTCGATGTGCAGCTCGAGGTAGGCGTCGAGCGCGAGCCCGTCGAAGTACCGCTTCGCGTCGAGCACGCCGTCGAGCTCGATCCCGTTCTCGCGCAGGGCGTCCACGAGCGCGGCGCCCTGCCGGTCCTTGAGCCCGCGCACCTCCTCGACGTCGAGTGTGCCGGCGGACGCGGCCGAGCCGAACAGGCTGCGCCCGAAGCGCGCGCCCTCCTCGTCCGCCCAGTCGACGCAGAGCAGGTCCACCTCGGGGTCCGGGTGCGCGCGCAGCACCTCCATCGCCGCGACCACGCCGAGCGCGCCGTCGAGCCACCCGCCGCTCGGCACGCAGTCGAGGTGGCTGCCCATCGCGATCGCGCGCCGCGTCCGCCCGGGGCGGCGCACCCACAGGTTGCCGGCGGCGTCGCGCTCCGCCGCGAGCCCCATCGCGGCCACCTCCTCGGCGAACCACGCGCGCGCCTCGCGCCAGATCGGCCCCCAGCACACCCGCTGCGCGCCGCCGCGCGCGTCGGTCGTCCGGCGCTGGAGCTCGCGGAGGTCCGAGATCACCCGTCGTGCGTCACCCACGTGCACCTCGCCGGCGAGTGTAGATCAGCCGTCGCAGGCGTCGCCCACCCCGTCGCCGTCCGTGTCGGTCTGGTCGGGGAGCCAGACCCCCTCGGGGTCGAGCGCGGGCGCGAGGTCGGTGATCGCGGCGGCGCCGTCCTCGGTGAGGAGCCGCGCGGTGAGGCCCCACGCCCCGCCCTGGTCGCGGACCTTGAGCAGGAGCGTGTTCCAGCCCTCGGCGACCGTCACCGGCGCCTGGAACTGGTCGGGGGTCACGCCCTGGCACCCCGCGACGTCGAGCACCCGCTCGCCGTTCCACCACGCGAACACGCCGTCGTCGGCGCCCACGGCGAGGATCGCGGCGCGGGCGCCGTCGCTGCGCAGGTAGACCATCGCGTAGGCCTCGCGCGGCGCCTCCACGGTGGCGTAGTCCTCCAGCAGGTCGAACCAGCCGGACGTCAAGAGGTGGACGCGCCAGCCCGCGTCGCCCGCGGCCGGGGCGAAGCCCTCGACGTCCTCGCCGGCGCGCGCGTCCTCGGCGGGGCGGCAGCCCTCGGTGGTGGCGTCGCCGGTGAAGGGGCCGGCGCCGAGGAAGGTCGTGACGTAGCCGTTCTCCGAGAGCGCGAGCGTGGTGTCCGGCCCGTTGGAGACGTCCGGGCAGGTGTCGGTGGCGTCGTCGACGCCGTCGCCGTCGCGGTCGAGATCGCAGGAGTCGGGCTCGCCGTCGTCGTCGAGGTCGTCGCCCGCATCCGCGTCGAGCGAGGCGGAGTCGACCGTCGCGACGTCGAGGGCGTACGACGCGATCTCGCCGGCGACCGGGGCGACACACACGGACCACGTCCCCTCGGCGACCCAGCGCGCGCCGGGCTGATCGGCGGGGTCGAGCGCGGCGCAGTCGCCCTCGCCGGGGGCGCCGACCGCGAGCAGCGCGCCCGCCGGGTCGTAGAGGGCCATCGTCATCGCGGACGTACACGCGCCGGCCTCCGTCACGGCGACCGCGCCGCAGCGCGGGACGGCGAACGAGAAGCAGTCGACGTCGTCGGCGGGGAGCGTGCCGTGGACGCGCGCGCCGGCGGGCGTGGCCTCGGCGGGCGTGTCGTTGGGCTCGACCTCGAGCGTGCCGTCCTCTTCCGCGCACAGGCCGTCGCAGCCGTCGCCGCCCACGAGCGCGCCGTCGTCGCAGGCCTCGCCGCCGTCGACCACGCCGTCGCCGCAGGCGGGCAGCAAGCAATTCGCGCGGCAGGCGTCCGGGTCGTCGCCGTTGGCGGCGCCGTCGTCGCACTCCTCGTCGTCGGCGACCTCGCCGTCGCCGCAGCGGGGCGCGGGCTCGCTCGCCGCGGGGGCGGGCGCCGGGCGGCACGCGAGGAGGAGGAGCAGCATGGGGAGCGAATGGTATCGTGCCGCATGATCGCGCTGCTCGGGCTCGCGCTCGCGGACGACTCCTTCCACCCGGGCGCCGGCCCCGAGACCCTGCGCTACGCCGATCTGCTCGCCGGCGGCGTGGTGACCGGGCGGACGGGGCGCGTGCTCGCGCGCGCGGAGCCGAGCGTGCTCGCCGGGGTCCCGGGCCGCGTGACGCCGCTCCCCGGCGGGATCGTGCGCGTGGAGCCCGACGCCGGCGTCGACGACCTCGCGCTCGCCCGCGACCTGCACGGTCGGCCGGGCGTGGCCTGGGCCGTGCCGGACCTCGTGCTGCGGCTCGTGCCGGCGATGCCCGACGACCCGCTCGCCGGCGAGTTGTGGCACCTCGAGAACACGGGGCAGGGCGGCCGCACGCCCGACGTCGACGTCGACGCGGAGACGGCCTGGGCGTTCGCGACGGGCGCCGGCCAGACGATCGCGGTGCTCGACAGCGGCGTGCAGCTCGATCACCCGGACCTCGCGGTGATCGCCGGCGGCGACTACCTCGACGACGACGGCGACCCCACGCCCGCCTCGGACTCCTCGGGGCCCCACGGCACCGGCGTGGCGGGCATCGCCGCGGCCACGGGCGACAACGGCGTGGGCGTGGCCGGCGTCGCGTACGGCGCGGACGTGTACGCGATCCGCCTCATCGGCGGCAACGCGAGCACCGAGGACCTGTACCTCGCGTTCGTCGAGGCGGTCGACGCCGGCGCGAGCGTGCTCAACAACTCCTGGGGCTTCGACAACTGCGACGGCGTGCCGGCGATGGACGTGTTCGGCGACATGTTCGACTACGCCGAGGACGTGGGGCGGGACGGGCTCGGCGCGGCGGTGGTGTTCGCCGCGGGCAACGGCGGCTGCGACGTGGGGGGCGACGCGATGCTGCGCCACCGCTCGATCGTGGTGGTGTCGGCGCTGGAATGGTGGGACAGCCGCGCGTCGTACTCGGCCTACGGCGACCCCGTCGACGTGGCCGCGCCGACCGCGCTCCTGACCACCGACGTCACGCCCGGCGGCTACGGCAGTTACGGCGGCGACGACGCGTACATGGAGGGCTTCTCCGGCACCAGCGGCGCGTCGCCGGTGGTGGCGGGCGTGATGGCGCTGATGTTCGACGCGAACCCGCGCCTCACCGCGAAAGAGGCGCGCGAGGTGTTGTGCGACACCGCCGTGCGGGTGGACCTCGACGACGCCGGCTACGACGAGGACGGGTGGAGCCCCTACTATGGCTGCGGCCGGATCGACGCGGGCGCGGCCGTCGCGGCGGTGTACGACCGTCCGCCCGGGGTGCCCGAGCCGCGGCTCCTCGCCGACGAGGTCGAGGTGACGCGCGTGGTGCTCGCCTGGGAGCCCGCCGCGGACGAGGACGGCGACGTCCTCCACCACGTCGTGCGCTGGGACGGCGGCGAGCACGTCGTCTACGGCACCACGCTCGACCTCACCGGCGAGGTCGACGTCGGCGACACCGTGACGTGGACGGTCGCCGGCGTGGATCCGTGGGGCGAGGGGCCGTCGAGCGACCCGGTCACCTTCACGGTCGTGGCGGTCGCCGAGGTGGCCGTGCCCGCGGGGACGACGGGCGGGTGCGGCGCCGGCGGCGGCGCGTGGGTGCTCCTCGGCGGGGTGGCCGCGACCCGGCGGAGGGCGGGGCGGTCGTGAGCGCGTACGGCCGGACCCCGCCGGGCGTGCGTTAGCTGATCGGGTGGCCCTCCTCCTCGTCGCCGCGCTCGCGCTGATCGGCCTCGTCGTGGGCGCCTCCGCCGAGGGGGCGGCGTGGAGCGCGGCGGTGCTCGTCGGCGAGCCGACGTGGACGATCGCCACCTTGTTCGCGATGCACCTCCTGCTCGAGCGCGGGCGCCGGGCGTGGGCGTGGGCCGTCGCCGCGGGGAGCACGCTCGGCCTGCTCGCGATGCGGCTCGCCCCCACGCCCGAGGTCCCCACGACCGCGCCGCCCGCCTGGTCGCAGCGGGTCGGACGGTGCGCGGCGGCGCTGGAGCCGCCCGTCGACCCCGTACGCCTGCTCCAGTGGACCTCTCCGCCCGACGCCGAGGCGGCGCTCGCCGCGCTCGCCGCGTTCGAGCCCGACGTGGCCGTGTTCTTCGGCGCCGGCGACCCCGCGGTCGAGGCCGCGCTGAAGGAGCGTGGCGGCGAGACCCGCCGGGTGGGCGAGGCGCTCGTCCACGTGCGTGGCGTGCTCCACCTCTGCGGCGAGGACGCCGCGTGGGAGGAGGACGGCGCGGGCGTGGTGTTCGTGGGCATCCCGGAGGACACGGTGTTCCCGCTCGTGGTGGGGCGGCTTCCGTCCGTGGAGGCGGGGGCCGGCTGGGCAAGGCGACGGGCGGCCGCGACGGCCCGGCTCACCGCGATCGCCGGCGCGGCGCGCGCGATGGGCGCGGTGCTGGTCGCCGACGCGGGCGCGCCCTCTACCTTCCGTCGCCTCGACGGGGCCGTCGCCGCCGCGGGGCTC
>JBMOQZ010000360.1:0-6098 GCA_049322475.1 Myxococcota bacterium
GCGCGCGCGCCCGGTGGCTCCTCGCGCTCGCCGTGTTCGCCTGGCTCCCGGCCGCGAACGGGGTGCGCTGGTTCGGGACGCTGGGCGAGCGCTACCTCTACCTGCCGATGTTCTTCCTCGTGGCCGCCGTCGCCGCGACGGCGCGGCCGGGGCGGATCGCGGCCGGCATGGTCGCCGGGGCCGTCGCCGCCTCGCTCGCCGCGTTGTACGTCCGCGTGCCCGAGTGGTCGGACGAGGCGTCCCTGTTCTCCAGCGCCGTCCGGCGCGCGCCCGACCCGTACGCGTGGAACATGCTCGCGGTCGAGCTCGCCGAGCAGGAGCGCTGGGAGGAGTCGTGGGCCCTGATGGCGCGGGCGGTGGAGGCCGGACCCCGGTACATCCTCCCGTGCCGGCACGTCGTGGGGATCGCCCGGCGCGTCCACGGCGACGACGCGGTCGCGGACATGATCCCCCGCTGGGTGGGGAAGGGGTGCCGCGGATCGCAGGGCTTCGACGGCGACGCCGTCACGCTCCTCGCCGCGACGGGGCGGTGGTCGGAGGCGGCGGAGATGGTGGGCACGGCGCGGATCTCCGACCCGCGGCGGCGCATCTCGCTCGTCCGCGGGGCGATCGCCGCCCGGGACATGGACTACGCCGCGCTCGCGGAGGACGCCTTCGCGTGGCCCGGGGGCCCCGCCGACTTCTACGACCGCGTCGCGGCCTTCGTGCTCAACCGGGGCCCTCCCGCGGTTGCGTCCGGAGCCGGGCCGCTGTAGACGTGTCGGTCTCCGAGGCCCTCCCCATGAAGATCTTCATCGACACCGCCAACATCGAAGAGATCCGCGAGGCCCACTCCTGGGGCGTCATCGACGGCGTCACCACCAACCCGTCGCTCATCGCGAAGGAAGGCCGGGACTTCATCGAGGTCATCCACGAGATCTGCGAGCTGGTGAAGGGGCCCGTGTCCGCCGAGACCGTCGGGCAGGACGCGCCGCGGATGATCGAGGAGGGCAAGCTCCTCGCGAAGATCCACCCGTGCGTCGTCGTGAAGGTGCCGCTCACGCTCGAGGGCCTCAAGGCGACGAAGGCGCTCTCGTCCGAGGGCATCCCCGTCAACGTGACGCTCTGCTTCCAGCCCGCGCAGGCGCTGCTCGCGGCGAAGGCGGGCGCGACCTACATCTCGCCGTTCGTCGGCCGGCTCGACGACATCGGGCAGGACGGGATGGAGCTCATCCGTCAGATCGTCGCCATCTACTCGAACTACCCGGCGCTCAAGACGCAGGTGCTCGCCGCGTCGATCCGCCACCCGCTCCACGTCGTGCAGGCCGCCGAGGCGGGCTCGGACGTGTCGACCATCCCGTTCAAGGTGATCAAGAGCCTCGTGGCGCACCCGCTGACCGACAAGGGCAACGCCGCGTTCCTCAAGGACTGGTCGACGGTGCCGGACCAGGACGTGGTGGCGCTCGTGAACCGCTGGATGGCGAAGCGCTAGTAGAGCAGGCAGGCGGCCCGCTTCTCCTCGAACTCCGCGAGCTCCTTGCGCCAGCCCTCGACGAGGTCGCGCGGGCGGATGCGGCTCTCCAGCGCCACGCGTGCCTCGGATGAGCCGCACAACAGGTCGATCGCGATGGGGTCGTCCACGAACTCGTAGGTCTCGGTGCGCCAGCGGAACTTCCCCGGCGCGGCGCGCAGGCCGGCCTCGAGCACGACGAGGCCGAGGAGCCAGCTCTCGAGGCGGTGGCGGTCGGTCACGAGGATCTCGACGCCGTGGCAGACCTCGCCGGCGAACTTCTGGAAGCGAGGCTCGAACGTGGCCGCGCGGAACGCGACGCCCTCGACGCCGTTGTCCTCGGCCCCGCGGCGCAAGAGCCGGGTGAACTCGGCGGCGTCGAGCCAGGGCGCGCCGACGAGGTGGAACGGGCGCGTGGTGCCGCGGCCCTCGGAGAGGTTCGTCCCCTCGATCAGGCAGAGCCCCGGGTAGAGCGTGGCCGTCTCGAGCGTGGGCATGTTCGGCGAGGGGTACACCCACGGGAGGCCCGTCTGGTCGAACCAGCGGTCGCGCTCCCAGCCCTCGCACCGCACGACGTCGAGCCTCGCGCGGATGCCGAGCACGTCGCGGAAGAAGACGCCCAGCTCCCCCATCGTCATGCCGTGGCGCACCGCGAGCGGGTAGGCGCTCACGAAGCTCTCGAAGCCCGGCCGCACCACGTTCCCCTCGAGCGAGACGCCGTCGATGGGGTTGGGCCGATCCAGCACGACCACGCGCGTGCCGGTCGTGGCGGCGACCTCCATCACGTACCCGAGCGTGGCTTGGTAGGTGTAGTAGCGGGCGCCGACGTCCTGGATGTCGAACAGCAACACGTCGAGGTCGGCGAGCAGCTCGGCGCGCGGCCGCAGCGAGTCGGCCGTCTTGCCGTAGAGCGTGACGACGGCGGTCTCGCCGGCGTCCTCGCCCTCGACGGGGATCATGTCCTGCGCGGTGGCGTGCACCCCGTGCTCGGGCCCGAAGACGCGCCGCGCGCGCACGCCGGCGCCGGCGAGCCGGTCGAGCAGATGGTCGAGGCGCCGGTCGACCGCGGTGTGGTTGCAGCACACGCCCACCCGCTGGCCCCGGAGGGTCGCGACGTCGTCGAGCAGGACCTCCATCCCCGGGCGCATGGACAACCTCCGGCGCAGGGATATCCTGCGCGCCATGCTGCTGCTGGCGCTCGGGGCCTGCGACGGAGGGAAGGGCGACGGGCCCTTCGCGCTCGCGTTCGACGGCTCGCCCGACTGCGTGGAGGTCGCCGGCGACGGCGGCGACGTGCCGGTGCCGTTGTCCGTCGAGGCGTGGATCCGGGGCGAGCCCGACCCGGGCGAGCTCGACATGCCCATCGTCACCTGGACCGGCGTGTTCGACCTGCGCGAGGAGCGAGGCGGCACGCTGGCGTTCGCGGTGGGCGAGGGCACCGTCACCTACACCCAGAGCGTGATGGACGGCGTCGTCCACCACCTGCTCGGCACCTTCGACGGCGCCACCGCCACGCTCTTCCTCGACGGCGAGCGGGTGGGCTTCGCCGACGGCGCGGTCGCCGACCAGACGAGCGAGCTGCGCCTCGGCTGCGACGGCGCGGGCGCGGGCTTCAAGGGCGTGCTCGACGAGGTGCGGGTGTCCTCCGTCGCGCGCCACACCGACGACTTCGAGCGCCCCACCGGCCGCTTCGAGCCCGACGACGACACGTTCCTGCTCTTCCACCTCGACGAGGGCGAGGGCGAGACGACCACGGACGCCGCTTCGGGCTGGGAGGGCGCGATCGAGGGCGCCGAGTGGATCTCCTTCGAGGTCCCTTCGTCGTGATGCTGTTCCTGCTGGCCTGCGACACCGGGCCCGACGCGCCCCCCATCCCCGAGGACGCGCCGAAGGTCCAGACCATGCTCGGCGAGGTCCAGGGCGTGCTCTTCACCGGCGAGTGGACGTCGAAGGACTGCCCGGGACGCACCTACCCGCGCAACCTCGTGATCGCGCCGGACCACGGCTACGCCGGGCTCGACCTCGTCTCGCCGTGTCCCGCCGGCGCCACGTGCGCGTGGTCGGGCATGGTCGGGTTCGCGGGCGTCTGGAAGATCGAGGGCCGCACCCTCCAGCTCCGCGAGATCGGCCAGCCCGCCTCCGCGGTGCAGAAGGACGGCCCGCACCCGAGCGAGCTCGTCGCGACCAACGAGAAGAAGCTCGCCGAGGGCGACTGCATCTACGAGCCCGGGCTCTACGTGCCCGAGGGCTACACGAAGGAGCAGGTGACGCCGAAGGTGCCGGGGACGTAGGGGGCGTAGGAGCCGCCTTCAGTCGCCTGTCGGGCCGCGACGGGGCCGAAGGCCCGGGTCCCAGAGGGCCGGACCGCGTGTCGGCTCCTCGGGGTCCGGGGCCCCGGGTGAGATCCAGTCGATGCCGGGTGGCTCGAGCTCCGGGTCGGTGGGCAGGTCGTAGGCGAGCGGCCGGCCGCGATTCAGGAGGCCGGAGGGGACGGGGAGGGGCGACGACTTGCCGGATGGATCGAATCCCTCGGGGCGGTCCACGCCAGGAATGTCGAAATCCGGGGTACCTGTCGCCGGAGCCTCGCAGCAGGTGGCGGAGTCGACCCACGTGAGCTCGAGCGCGTAGACGTGGGCTCCCTCGTCGTCGTCGTAGGCAACGTAGATCCACGGGTGATCCTGGTCACAGTTGCACACGAAGAGGAGGTGGGGGCGATTGGCGTGGTACGCGATCGCCTGCTCGAAGTACACGTCGCCGGTCGACTCGTCGATGACGTAGAGGATCACCGTGGCCGAGTCGTCGCTGGTGGTGCACTTGGGGTAGTCGGGATCGGTCGAGACGCCCGTGTACCGGCGCACGGTGAAGGCTCGGTAGGTGGTGCCCGGGATGGCGGCCTCCATGGGCATGTGGAAGGCCGTCCAGCTGCCCTCGATGTGCCGCGGGGACCGACCGCGGCGGAAGGTAGGGGCTCGTGGCGGCGGCGTTCAGGCTGCGGAGCGCGGGGGGCATCGTGGGCTCCAGGGGTCAGAGGAAGTCGGATCCGTAGAGCAGGTAGACCGCGCCGGTCTCCTGAGAAGAGCCGGGGTCGTAGGCGACGGCGAGGTCGGCAAGGCCGTCCTGGTCCAGATCCGGGGCGGCGAGCTCGCCGATCATGCCGGGGACACACGTCACGCCCCCCCGCGAATCGGAGAAGTGGTGGGCACCCGAGAGGGGGCCGCGCTCCACCCACAGCCCGCGGCACGAAGGGGGATCCTCGTGATCCTCACTGAATTGGAGCGCCACGTCCGTCCACCCGTCACCGTTCACGTCGAAGCCCCCCAGCAGCGCGCCGACCCCGCTTGCCTCCAGGTCCGCGACGAATGTCGCGGTTGCGATCTCTGGGCGCAACAGCCCCTCGCCAGAGCCCGGCACCAGGACCGCGGCGAGGCTGTCGTAGTCTGTCTCGTAGCAGGAGAGAGCTAGCCCGATGTCGTCCGTCCCATCCTGGTTCGCGTGACCGACGCCGAACGCGCGCCTGGGGGCGCACCGCCCGCCGAGGACCCAGGCACGATCGGCCCCGTCGAGCGAGTAGGAGCCCCGGAGCGGCCCCCGGAACAGCCAGGCGCCGGCGCCGGTGCCGAGCACCAGCAGGTCGTCGTGCCCGTCGGCGTCGCCGTCGCCGATGTCGATGACCTCGGGCTGGGTGTAGAAGATCGCCTTGTCGCCGGGGTCGATGCGGGCGAAGGCGTACCAGGAGTCGCGTTCGCCGGCGAGCGTGCCGTCCACCAGCACCACGTCGCCCCACGCGCCGTAGTCGGGTGTGTAGTTCCCGCCGATGACGCCGTCGTCGGCACCGTCGCCGTTGAAGTCGCCGGCCGCGAGGCCTCCACTGTAGATGGTGTCCCCATCGAACACGAGGTACGGCTCGTCGCTCGTCGCGTCGAAGAAGCCCACGTCGCTGCCCGTGTACCAGCTGAGAATGCCACCGTCGCCGAGCTCGGCGAGGTAGTAACCGAAGGCTCCCACGAGCACGCGATCGGCGCCGGCAATCGACTCGCGCCCGTGGACAGGTCCGTGCCAGACGTACGTGCCGAAATAATCGGACGGCCTGCAATGAGTTTTAATGGTGGAATTCGTCTTGACGGGGGGGCGCACGCCGTGGTTGCCCCTCCTCGTCTTCGAGGAGGACGAGATGGCACGTATCCGCAGGATGGTCTTGCAGTGGACGACGGGCTTCACGAACAGCGACGCGACCGACGGGACCTTCATCCCGATGGCGGACTTCTTCGCGTCCCTGGCCGTGGAGCAGGCGCAGATGGAGTGGGAGGCCTGGGGCGAGACGGTGGCCAACATGATCACCCGTCCGGGCTACCAGGTCGCGGACGTCCCGAACAACATCCTCGCCACCAACACGCTCGGCACCGACACGAAGACTGGCAGCGGCGAGAAGTTCCCGACGGCCATGACGAGCATCGCCTCCGTGACGCAGGGGAAGCAGCTCATCCGCCCCGGGAGCCGGATCGAGCCGTAGCCTTCACCGAAGGAGCCCACCCTCCGTCAGCCTCGGCAACAGCCCCTCCGGCATCTTCCTTCGGCCCGCCGCCCCACGCGCACCGTCGCTCCGCCTCGG
>JBMOQZ010000361.1:0-6083 GCA_049322475.1 Myxococcota bacterium
GGGCGTGGCGTCGGCCGCGGCCGCGACGGGCGCGGGCGCCTCGGCGACGGGCGTGGGCGAGGCGGCCTCGCCCGGAGTGGCGGCGGCGACCGGGGCTTCCTCGATGGGCTCGAGCCGGGGGACCGACGGGTCGGCCATCGTGTTCGCGGCGTCGCCCGCGGTGGCCTCCGTCGCGGCGACCGGCTTGCTCGCGCCGTCGCCGACGTTCCGCCACAGGGCGTAGCCGCCGCCGGCGCACGCGAGCACGAGCCCGAGCGCGACCACCGCGCCGACGCCGACGAGCCAGCCCTTCCCGCCGGAGCCGGCGTCGGGGTCGTACTCCTCGAAGCCGGAGGCCGGGGGCTGGTCGACGGGCAGCGGCACCGTCCGCTGCGGCGCGGCGGCCGACTGGGGTGCCGGCATCGCGGGAGGGGGCAGGGGGGTGGCGGCGACGGGGCGGGACGCCGGGGGCGCCGACGGGGGCTCGAGCGTGACGTTGCCGCCGCGCGCGGGCTCCGCCGGGGGGACCGGCTTCGGGGCCGACGCCACGTTCGGCGGGGGCATCGCCCGCGAGAGCGTGGGGCCGGGCATGGGACGCGAGAACGCCGGGCCCCCGGCGGGCTGGACCGGGGGCGCGGGCGGGGCCGCGGCCGGCGAGGGGAGCGCGCTCACGGGGGGCGGCGGCGGCTGGGCGACGGGCTCGCCGCGGGTCTCGGCGATGAAGGCGGCCGTGCTGGTGGCCGAGCCCCCGGCGAGCCCGAGGGTCAGCGGGGCGGGCGGGGCCGGCGGCGGGGCGTCGGGCGACTCCCGCGCGATGAACGCGGCCGTGTCCTCCGGCGGGCGCTCGCCCGCGATCACGGCGGCGGTCGTCTCCGGCACGGAGGCGGGGTCGGGGTCCTTCGGGGCCGCGTGGACGGGGAGCGGCAGCATCGGCGGTGGCGGGAAGTTCGACACCGACGCCGTCGGATCCGGCAGGCGGGGCGGCGGGGGCGCCACGTCGGCGGCGGGGAGCTGCTCGAGGAGGTGCGCGGCGCTCGCGATGGTGGGACGGTCGAGGTCGTCCGAGCCTCCGCGCCGGTCGTTCTGCACCTCGGTGGGCGGGTCCGCGTCGACGCCGCGCGGGCTGGTGCTCTCGGTGCGGTCGCCGCCGAGGTCCTCGTCGAAGTTCACGAGGGAGAGGCGCTCGTGCATCGCGCGCTCGGCGCGGGTCTGGGCCGTCGCGGCCGCGGTGCTGACGGGGTCGGGGTCGATGCGCGTGGCCGGGGAGTCGGCGAACGCGTCGGCGCCCGCGGGCGCGTCCGGCGCGTCGGCCACCGAGGCCGGGGCCGTCGCCTCCAGCAGGGGCGCGAGGAACTGCCGCGTGTCCTCCGCGATGGTCGCGAAGCTGTAGCCGGCCATGAGCCCGCGGAGATCCTCGCGGAGCACGAACGCGCGCTGGTAGCGGTGTCGCGGGTTCAGCGACAGGGCGCGGTAGAGCACCTTGTCGAGGCCCGGCATCAGCTCCTTCACCTTCAGGAGCTGCGTCGTGACCTCCGCGCGCCGAACCCGGTGGATGGTCTGCAGGTTGGAGTCGGCGCGGAAGAGGCTTTCTTGCGTGAGGAGCTCGTACAGCAGCGCGCCGAGCGCGAAGATGTCGCTCGCGGGCGTGAGCTTCTGGTCCGGGTGCGTCTGCTCCGGCGAGAGGTACTCCATCCGCGTGGGGACGGGACCGGCGACGCCGCCGTGCGGCAACGTGGTCGGGCTGCGGGTAAGGCCGTAGCTGCCGACCATCACCTTGCCGTCGCGGGTGACGAAGATCGCGCCCGGCTTCAGCGCGAGGTGGAGCACGTGCTCGCACTGGGTGCCCTTGCCGGTGCGTCCGTGCAGGGCCTCGAGGCCGTTGCAGACCTGCGTCGCGATGTTCAGGAAGACGTTGTGCGGGATCGGCCGCTGGTGCTGGCGACACCAGGCCAGCACGCGGTCGAGGTTCACGCCGTCGATGTACTCCTCGACGATGAAGTGCTCCTCGCCCTCCTGGACGTGGTCGACCACGTGGACGAGGAACGGGTGGCGCACGCCGAGGATGTCCTTCACGCGCGCCTCGATGGAGGCGAGGCGCGTGGGGTCGCGCAACACGTACGGGAGGACGCGGCGGACGACGACCGGCTTCCCGGCGTTCCCGTCGTGGGTGCCGACGTAGGCCTCGGCGATGCCGCCCGTGCCGAGCTTCCGCTGGAGGGTGAAGGAGCCGATCTTCTTCGGCAGGAGCAGCATGGGGTCTCCGTGGGCCTCGGAACGCCGCCCCCCCTCGGAGGCCGGCGAGCGCCCGTTCGCGCGTGCCGGACGCACGCGGGCGGCGGCGCCGAGACTACCGGCAGGAGGCCATTCCGTCAAGATCGCGGGGGAGCAAGGCCCGTTCGCATACGCCGCCGCACGGCCGCCATGTTGACAGTGATCGCTGTCACGTAGTAAGCCCGGTGCGCGTTCGGCTCGGTCCTCTGGACCCGTCAACGAAGCCGGCGCTTCCGGGACATGCGTCCCGACGGAGGCCTATTGACCGCGATCGTTCCTTTCTGGCTCGTCGCCGCGTGCACGTCCGCGGGTGGCGCCGACTCCGACACGACCTCCACCGACTCCGCCGACAGCGGGGAAGGCGACGGCGAGACCGGCGGCGGCGAGACCGGCGGCGGCGAGACCGGCGGCGGGGGGCAGAACCCGCTCGCCGGCCTGAACTTCTGGGTGGATCCCGACAGCAACGCCGCGCGCGAGTCCGACCCCATCTTCGACAAGATCGCCGACCACCCGGTCGCGAAGTGGCTCGGCGGCTGGAGCGGCGACGTGTCGAGCGCCGTCGACGACGTGTTCGCGCAGGCCGGCGCCGCGACGCCCGTCCTCGTCGCCTACAACATCCCGAACCGCGACTGCGGCGGGTACTCGGCCGGCGGGGCGACCACGCTGGAGGAGTACACGACCTGGGTGGACGATCTCGCCGCCGGGCTCGCGGGCCGCTCGGCGGTCGTCGTGCTCGAGCCGGACTCGCTCGCGCTCGTCAGCTGCCTCGACGACGTCGAGCTCGCCGAGCGGTACGCCATGCTGCGCTACGCCGCCGGCGAGCTGTCCGCGGCGGGCGGCCTCGTGTACCTCGACGCCGGCCACTCCGCGTGGAACTCGGCCGCGGACATCGCCGACCGGCTGGCCCAGTCCGGCATCGAGGTGGCGGCGGGGTTCACGCTCAACACGTCGAACTTCCGCGAGACGCCGGAGATCCTCGCGTACGGGGACTCGGTCTCCGCGCTGCTCGACGGCGCCCACTACGTGGTGGACACGAGCCGCAACGGCCTCGGCCCCGACGGGACCGAGTGGTGCAACCCGCCCGGACGCGCGCTCGGCGAGCCCCCGGGCGTCGTGACCGGGTCCGCGTACGCGGACGCGTTCCTGTGGATCAAGGCCCCGGGCGAGTCCGACGGCTCCTGCAACGGGGGCCCCTCGGCGGGCACGTGGTGGGCGGACTACGCGCGCGGTCTGGCCGAAAGAGCGGCCTGGTAAGGGCAGGGAGAGGCAACCGCCAAGACGCCGAGGTCCGCCAAGGGCGCCAAGCTGAGGAGAGGGCTCCGCCTTCTCCCCCATCTTGGCGTACTCGGCGCCTTCTTGGCGTCTTGGCGGTTTGTATTTGTCTCCGGGCTCCTGACGCCTCTCGGGCGTTGGTTAGACCGGCGCCGTGCTCATCCCCCTGCTAGCCGCCTGCGCCTTCCACGCCACCGGCCTCGTCGAGCCCGTGCGGAACGAGGTGATCCTCAAGACCTACGAGGGCGAGCGCTGGGTGCTCGTGCTCGGCGAGGACGGGAAGCCGGTGCGCTACCTCGACGACGCCACCGTGGCCGTCGACGGGCGCCGGCTCGGGAAGCGCGTGTTCGTGCGGGACTGGTGGGTCGCCGACGCCGGCGACGGCTCGAGCGGCTTCGTGGGCGTCGTGCGCCGCTGGGGCGCGCGGCTCGTCATCGACGACCGCAACACGAAGACGACGCTCGGGCTGGACGACGTGAGCTCGGCGAAGCTCTGGGAGCTCGACGGCAAGCCCGTCCTCGTCCAGGGCCACGTCGTCGGCGGCGGCATCGTCGAGGTGATGCGCTGGCGCGTGCTGGAGGAGGGCGCGGACGGCTGGTACGCGCGTTAGGGCGGGGCCCCTCCGGAGGCCCGCTTGCCCCTCGCGCTCCTGTCCGTCTCCGACAAGACCGGCGTGGTCGACTTCGCCCGCGGCCTCGTCGCGAAGGGTTTCACGCTCCTCTCCACCGGCGGCACCGCGAAGGCGCTGAAGGACGCGGGGCTCCCGGTGCGCAAGGTCAGCGATCACACCGGCGCGCCCGAGATCTTCGGGGGCCGCGTGAAGACGCTCCACCCGAAGATCCACGGCGGCATCCTCGGCCGCCGCGGCGAGGACGACGCCGTCGCGGCCGAGCACGGCATCGAGTGGATCGACGTCGTCGCCGTGAACCTCTACCCGTTCGAGGCGACCGTCGCGCGGGGCGCCGGGTTCGCCGAGGCGGTCGAGCAGATCGACATCGGCGGGCCCGCCATGGTGCGCGCCTCCGCGAAGAACCACGCGCACGTCTGCGTGGTGGTGGACCCCGGCGACTACGAGGCCGTGCTCGCCGAGCTCCCCGCGCCGTCCGAGGGCCTCCGCCGCCGGCTCGCCGCGAAGGCGTTCCGCCACACCGCCACGTACGACGCCGTCATCGGCGCGTGGCTCGCGGGCGAGCCCTACCCGCCGGAGACGGCCATCCCCCTGCGCCTCGTGCAGGCGTGCCGCTACGGCGAGAACCCGCACCAGACCGCGGCGTTCTACGCCACGCCGGGCGAGGGCGGCCGCTCGCTCGCCCGCGCGCGGCAGGTCCAGGGCAAGGAGCTCTCCTTCAACAACCTCGCCGATCTCGACGCCACCCTGCGGGTCGCCTTCGAGTTCGACGAGCCGGCCGCCGTCGTCGTGAAGCACATGAACCCGTGCGGCGCGGCGGTGCACCCCGGCGGGCTCGTCCACGCCTACCCGCTCGCGCTCTCGGGCGACCCCGTCAGCGCCTACGGCGGCATCCTCGCCTTCAACCGCCCCGTCGACGAGGCCGCCGCGCGCGCGGTCGTCGACAGCAAGGTGTTCTACGAGGTGATCGCCGCGCCCGGCTTCGACGAGGCCGCGAAGGCGCTCCTCGCGCCGAAGAAGAACCTGCGCGTGATGGAGCTGCCCGGCGACTGGGCCGCCGCGCGCCCCGCCGGCCGCGACGCGCGCCGCGTGCAGGGCGGCTGGCTCGTGCAGGACTGGGACGTGGGCCACGAGACCGCGTGGACCGACGCGCTCCGCCCGCCGACCGCCGAGGAGACGCGCGCGCTGCGGTTCGCGTGGGCCGTGTGCCGCAACGTGAAGTCGAACGCGATCGTGCTCGCCCGGGTGGAGGGCGAGGGGGTCGTGCTCAACGGCGTCGGCGCCGGGCAGATGTGCCGCGTCGACTCGGTGAAGCTCGCGATCGCGAAGGCCACGCGCCCGGTCGCGGGCTCCGTGCTCGCCAGCGACGCGTTCTTCCCGTTCGCCGACGGGGTGGAGGCCGCGGCGGCCGCGGGCGTGCGGGCGATCGTGCAGCCCGGCGGCTCGATCCGCGACGAGGAGGTCGCCGCCGCCGCGCGCGCCGCGGGCATGGCGATGTCGATCACCGGCGCCCGCCACTTCCGCCACTGAGGTAGAACAGCGCCGTGTTGCCCTCGCTCGAGCTCGCGTGCGCGCGTTGCGGTCGGCCCGCGGTCCTCGTCCCCGGCGACGCCTTCCCGCGCTGCGCCCGCTGCGCGAGCGGCGACGCCGCGCTCTACCGCGTGCGGATCGCCGGCGAGGAGCGGACGCTCGACAAGAACGCCGTCGCGGCGCGCCTGCGCGAGGGCCAGCTCCGCGGGACGGACTGGGTGGCCGAGGAGGACGGGCCCTGGCGCGCCATCGCGGCGCATCCCGACTTCCGCGCGTTGTTCCTGCCGGGACACCCCGACGAGCTCCCCCCGCCCGCGGCCGCCGCGCCCGTGGCGGCGCAGCCGCCCGCCGCGACGCCCGCGCCCCGCGGGGCCGGGCCGTCGCGCGCGCTCCTGCTCGCCGT
>JBMOQZ010000362.1:0-5966 GCA_049322475.1 Myxococcota bacterium
AGCCTGTCGCCCGCGAGCGGGATCGCCAGCAGGGCGGCGGCGAGCGGCGCGACGCGCGGGCTCCGGGCGAGCGCCGCGATCCCCAGCGCGAGCAGCGCGGCCGGCGCGACGTGGCGCCAGGTCTTCAGGAACGGGATGACCGCCCCGTCGTCGTGGAAGCGCCCCATCGCGAGCACCGCGACGACGGCGACGATCGCGCCGGCGCCGGCGAGGCGCGGTCGCCCGGCGCTGCCCGGGAGCGGCCCGTGCCCCACCACGTGCAGGAGCGTCCCGGCGGCGGCCCCCGCGGCGAGCCCGACCACCAGCGGATCCGCGGCGGCGATCGCGCGGTCGCCCGCGACGAACCCGGCGGCCGTCAGGCACGCCATCGACACCAGCGACACCCAGGCCGCGCGCTGGCCGAACTGCGCGGCCACGCTCGCCCAGACGGCGAGCCCGACGGGCACCTGGTGCAGCACCACCGCGGTCGCGAGCCCGACGCCCACCTCCTCGGCGGTGGCGAGCGCGATCCCGTCGATGACCGCGTGCACGGCGAGCACCGCCTGCCCGGCGACCACACCGACGTCGTGCACGCGGTGCCCGCCGATCCCGAGCCGCTCCGCGAGCGAGGGCGCCACGAGCCCCACGGCGAGCGCGGAGATCGCCCAGCCGCCGGCGGCGTCGGCCGCGCCGGGCAACACGTCGAGCGCGACCAGCCCGCCGATCGCGGCGACGACCACCCCGTCGAGGAAGGCGGCGACGCCGGGCCTCTCCCGCACGCGGTCCGCGAACGCGGCCGGGACGAGGAGCGCCACGAGCGAGAGGACGAGCGCCGGCATGGGGGCACGCCAGCTAAGCCCGCGCGCCGCCCCGCGCTATCGCGACGCGGCCTTCCCGAAGTGGACGCCGAGGCCGCCGCCGTAGGCGACCACGGGCTCCTGGCCCACGGGGTCGTTCTCCACCCGCAGCTCGTGCTCGACGAAGTAGCGGGGCGTCACGTACCAGCGGAGCTGCGCCCCGCCGCCGAAGATGAGCGCCGCGGTGGGCTCGTCGCCCTCCTTGTAGGCGAGGCGCCCGCCCATCGCGAGGAAGGCGCCGGGCCGCAGATGGGTCCCCTCGATCGAGAACTGCATCCGCCCGCCGAGGCTCCACGTCGACTCGACGCCGGGCACGCCCGTCCAGCCCACGCGGTCGGCGGCGAAGCTCACGCCCCGCATCGGGATCCACTCGGCGTTGAGCCCCGCGGTGAAGGGCACCACGAAGTTGTGGGGGTCGTCGGCGCGTGTGGTCCACAACGTGGAGGTGGAGAACGCGAGCCCGGTCACCGGCCGGAACCCCTCGCGGTGCTGCGCGTGGTAGGCGGCGTCGGCGATCGCGATGCCGTACAACATCGCCGCGGTCATGCGCATCGGGTTCGGGCCGACGACGCTGCCCTGGAAGAAGCGCTCGCCGTCGAGCACGGCGCCCTGCGGGATGGTGGAGAGCCCGAGCGCCGCGAAGGTGGAGAGCCCGAGCAACACGCCCTTGCCGCCCTGCCCGTTGTAGAACTGGCCCGCGCCGGGCGTGATCACGCTCATGCCGCCCGCGAGCAGCGGGGAGTGGCGCAGGTCCTCCTTGTGGAGCGCGTCGCCCGCCCACGAGACGCCCTCGCGGCTCGTGTTGCGCGCGAGCTCGAGCGCGTCGAGCGCGAAGCCGGCGCCCTTGCTGCTCGCCAGCTCCGCGTTCACCGCGCCCCAGCGCGACAACACGAGGCGCCCGCCGTCGCTGACCCCGACCGTCGCCTCCTTGAGCTCGCGGCCCTGGGTGAGGCGGAACTTGTAGGTGCCGGGGGTGAGCGCGAGCGTGACCGCGCGGCCGGACTTCTTGGCGACCTCGGCGACGGGCGTGCGGTCCGGCATGCGGATGACGGCGACGTCGCCCTCGAGCTCCTCGGGGAGCGTGACGGTGGCGCGCCCCTCGGTGACGCGCGTGATGGGGAGCGCGCCCTGCTGCTTGATCTGCTGGTCCATCAGCGGGTGCTGGGCGCCCGCGGCGGTCCCGCCGGTGTGGTCGACCACGCGGTCGTAGGCGTAGCGGTAGGCCTCGTCGAGCGTGACCTCGCCGTCGCCGCCGTCCGCCGCGCCGCGCAGGCCCGACAACAGGTAGTGCGTGAAGAAGCTGCCGCGGAGGCGGTCGGACTCCTGCGCGGCCTCGTCGGCGCTCGCGGAGGTCATCCACGCCTCGCCCTCGGCGGCGAGCCGGTCCTCGACGAGGAAGGGCTGCGAGAGCGCGGCGCCCTTGAGCCGCGTGATGGTGCCCGAGCGGCACGCGTCGAGCACGCCGAGCTTCACCTCTGCGGGCATCGCGCGGATGTCGCTGCGCAGCGACTCGAAGTTGTAGAGCTCGCTCCCGAGCCGCAGGCCGCGCGCGTCGGCGTGGCCCGAGTAGTAGAAGAAGAACAGGTCCTCGTCGAAGCCTTTCGCGACGTTGGCGTGGGCGTGGATGTAGTCGCGCAGCTCCTGCGCGCTCGGCGCGTAGAGCACGTCGACGTACGCGGGGTCGAAGCCGCCGATCTCGGTGAGCGTGTCGGCGACCCGCTGGGCGTCGAGCTCGGCGTAGCGGAGCGGCTCGAGCGTGCCCCCGCCCTCGTTCGCGCCCACGATGACCGCGTGCCGGAGCACGCCCGCCGCCGCGACCGAGGTGAGGGCGAGGATCATCCGCTACTCCTTCTGGAGCACGACCGACGCGATCTCGCCCCGCTCCATTCGCACCGGGTCGGAGGCGAGCGCCTCGATCACGGCGTCGGGGTCGGGCTTGCTGTCGGTGAGCACGGCGAAGAATTCCTGATCGCCGGGGCTCTCGTCCAGTGTCAGCGCGAACGGGGCGGTCTTGAGCCCGGGGCCGTCGCCGGGGACGGTGGCGTACACCTCGACCGTACCGGTGCCGTCGCGGCCCGCGAGCGTCACGAAGCGGCGGCGCCCCGGGTCGAACTTGAGCTGGACGCGCGTGCCGGCGCCGACGCGCTCGCCGGTGTAGAGCGGCCGGGCGCTCTCGCCGGCCTCGACCCAGGCCTCGAGCACGGGGGCCGCGCCCTTCTCGCGCACGCCCTCGTCGATGGGCGCAGGGCGCACGACGAAGAGCAGCGCGGCGATCGCGGGGACGAGGAGCACCGGCCACTTCCAGAGCGCGCGCAGGCGCTCGCCGAAGCTGGGCGCGGGCTCGACCCAGGCGGGGACGGGCATCTTCTGGAACGCGGCGCGGGTCTCGGCGTGGACGTCGAAGCGCCGCGCGCAGGTGTCGCAGTCGGCGAGGTGGGCCCGGATGCGACCGGCCTCCTCGCCGTCGATCTCGCCCAGCCGGAGCTGGTGGAGACGGAGAGTGGAGACGTGGTTCATGGTTGGACCTCGTGGAGCCAGGGGGGAGGGGACTCCTTCAAGCGGGCACGGAACGTCGCGATGCGCTTGCGGACGGCCGCCCCGGTGATGCCGAGGAGCTCGCCGATCTCGTCGTGCGTCATGCCGTCGACGAAGTGGTAGACGACGCAGGTCTGCGTGCGCTCGTCTTCGTCGACCAGCAGGCGCTCCACGAGGTCGCGGATCGCGAGGGAGTCGAGCAGCCCGTCGCTGGGCGGCGGCTCGGGGAGCTCCTCGACGGGGTCCTCGGGGCGCCGCTTGCGCGTGCGGATGCGGTTGAGGCAGGTGGTGGTGGTGATGCGGTAGAGGAAGGTGGAGGGGGAGGCGTCGCCGCGAAAAGAGTCTCGGAATCGATGCAGTTTCAGGAAGACGTCTTGCATCGCGTCGGCCGCGTCGGCGTCGTCGCGCAGGATGGTGCGGCAACGGCCGAGCACGAGGTCGCCGTAGCGGCGGTAGAGCGCGGGGATGTCGAGGTCGCCAGTCACGAGGGGGGCTGAGCTACGTACCGGGTTGTCCCTCGATTCGGGAGGGGCGGGCACGAGGCGCAGCGCGGGGCGTGCCTCCCCGGCCGGCCACGCGGCCGCCGGGGAGGGGGGGCTCGACGCCCGGGGGCTCACTCGCAGTCGTCGTCGTGGCCCGAGTCGGGGGCCTCGGCGTTGACGGTGATGGCGGCCTCGATGAGCAACACGTCGCTGCCGACGTGCAAGAGGATGTCCACCTCGTCGGCCACGGCGGCCGTGGCGTCGACGGTGACGGTGAGGATCAGCTCCTCGCCGCGGTTCTGCTCGGCAAGCAAGCTGGCGGGGCCGAACACCTCCACCGACTCGACGGTGGACAGGTCGAAGTTCTCGGCTGTCACCGTGGCGATGAAGGTGCTGCCTGCCTCCACCTCGGAGGGGTCGATGGTGAAGCTCGGGTCGGGCACCTCGAGACCGGCGGTATCGTCGGTCGTCTCGACGTCCTCGCAATCGTGGCCCTTGCAGCGCTCGACGTCGTCGTAGATGATGCAGCCACTGCCGAGCAGGGCCACGAGGGGGAAGTGGCGGAACATGGCGTCTCCAGGCTTGGGGGTTGGGCGACCACGACCGTCGCACGCCCTACCGACACCGCGGCCCGGGGGAAGCGCTACCGCTCTAGGTGCAATAGGAGGCGAATTCTGCGTCCGCGTGCCGGGAGTTCAATGTCCAAGCCTCAGAAGGCCTATAAAAACCTAGGTTTCCTCAACAGCCCCGCCGCCCGGCACGTGCGGATCCTGTGCGAGTACGAGGAGCCTCGCGACCGCTTCCACAAGGAGGGCGTGCGCGACACCATCGTGATCTTCGGCTCGGCCCGCGTGAAGCCGCGGGAGGTGGCCGCCCAGATGCTGGCCGACGCGCGCACCAGTGGCGACCAGGCCGCGATCAGAAAGGCCGAGCAGGGCGTGCGCTTGTCGCGCTACTACGAAGACAGCCGCGAGCTGGCCCGTCGCCTCACCGAGTGGAGCCTGAGTCGCGACCCGAAGCTGCGGAAGTACCTGATCTGCACCGGCGGCGGCCCCGGCATCATGGAGGCGGCCAACCGCGGTGCAGCCGACGTTCCCGGTGGACGCACCGTGGGGCTCGGCATCTCGCTCCCCTTCGAGGAGAACGTCAACCGCTGGGTCGACCCCGACCTTGCTTTCGAGTTCCACTACTTCTTCATGCGGAAGTATTGGTTCGCCTACCTGGCCAAGGCCATGGTCATCATGCCCGGCGGCTACGGCACGCTCGACGAGATGGCCGAGATCCTCACCCTCCGGCAGACCAAGAAGATCACGAAGAAGATGCCGATGGTGCTCTTCGGGAGCGAGTTCTGGGACGAGGTGCTCGACATCGAGGCCCTGATCCGCTGGGGCACCATCTCCGAGACCGACCGCGAGCTGATGCACCACAGCGATAGCGTCGACGACGCCTTCGACTTTCTCACCACAGCCCTCGATGCCATCGAGAAGGAGCACGCCAAGTGACGCCCTGGGGAATCCGCAACCGCATCAAGTCCGCGCTCGGGCGCGGCGGCAAGACCGACAGCGACGAGCGCCTGCGCGTGACCCTGGTGATGCCCGATGGCCAGAGCTACGAGGTCGACGCTGAGCCTCGGTACACGCTGGTGATGGCGTCGCAGACGCTGGAGACGCCCATCGCCACCGGCTGTCCCGACGGTGGTTGTGGCACCTGCGCGGTCGATGTCATCGACGGGCGTGGGCTCGCCGAGCCCACCGAGTCGGAGAGCAAGCTGCTCAAGGAGAAGGCCAAGCCCGGGCAGCGGCTCGCTTGCCACGCGCGGATCGTGGGGAGCGGGGCGAAGGTGAAGGTGCACAGCGTGTGGTCGATGGAGCAGACGCGGGGGACTTGAGAGGCTGTAGGCTTTAGACTGTAGGCGTTAGGGGCGGATTTTTGGCGGGGACGGGGGACGGGGGGTCGGTCTCGGTCTCGGTCTCGAGTCTCGGTCTCGGTCTCGGTCTCGGTCTCGAGTCTCGAGGTTCGCGTCTCGAGTTCGAGGTTCGAGGTTCGAGGTTCGAGGTTCGAGGTTCGAGGTTCGAGGTTCGAGATCCGAGATCCGAGATCCGAGATCCGAGAT
>JBMOQZ010000363.1:0-5915 GCA_049322475.1 Myxococcota bacterium
ACGGCGACGTCGGGGGCGCGGCCGTGTGAGGGGGGCGTGGACCTCGATCTGACGCGGGACACCCCCGCGCCGGGCGTCGTCGTCTGGCAGCCGCGCAGGGGGTATCGCTACGGCGTGGAGGTCTACGCGCTCGCCCACTTCGCGCTCGCGTCGCCCGCCGCGTCGGCGATCGACCTCGGGTGCGGCAGCGGGGTGGTCGCGCTGCTCCTCGCGTCTCGAGGGGTGAGGGTGCGGGCGATCGACCGCGAGCCCCGGTGGGTGGAGCTCGCGCGGCGGAGCGCCGCGGACAGCGAGTTGCCCGTCACGGTCGAGCTCGCGGACGTGCGGACGGTCACGGGGGCGCACGACCTCGCGGTCGCCAACCCGCCCTGGTTCCCCCCGGGCGAGCCCGTCTCGCCCGACCCGTGGAAGGCGACGGCGCGGGCGATGCTCCACGGCGACGTCGGCGACTTCGCGGCCGCCGGGCTCCGGGTCGCGCCGCGGGTGTGCCTCGTGACGAGGCGCGAGCGGCTCCCGGACCTGCCGACGCCGGCGCGGATCGCGCGGGTGGGGGAGAAGCTCGTGCTCGTCGAGCTGCGCAGGGACGCGGCGCCGACCGTCGAGGAGGACCTCGACCTCGCCGTGGCCTACCGGAGGTTCGGCCGGTGAGCCTCGCGCTCCTCGCCGGGCTGCTGGCGCTCTCCGCGTGGGTGCAGCGGCCCTTGCTCGCGCGGTTCGGGGCGGGCGTGCCCTTCCACCTCGCGCGCCTGCCGGGGAACTTGCTGCACGAGGCCTCGCACGCCGTCGCGACGCTCCTGTGCGGCTACACGGTGGTGGGCTTCAACGTGTCGCTGTTCGACCCGCGCGGGCGAGGGGAGGTGCGCCCGGGGCCGGCGTGGCTGCCGGTCGCGCGCCCGTGGCTCGCGAACCTGATCGCGCCGGTGGCGCCGGTGTTCGCGGGGGTCGCGGCGCTCGCGTGGCTCGCCCGGTACGCGACGGACTGGCGGGACCCGTGGGCGTGGGCGGCGGCGGGGCTCGCGTTCCCGATCGGCGCCGAGCTGTGCCCCTCGGAGATCGATCTGCGCGCGTGGCTGCCGCCGGCGTTCGTCGTCGGGGCGATCGCCGGGGCCGTCGCGTGGTGGAGGCCGGAGCTGTTCGGCTGGGTGGGCGCGCTGGACGCGCCGCTCGTCGCGGTGCTGGAGCCGGCGATCGCGGTGGCGGCGATGGGGACGGCGGCATGGGCGCCGGTGTGTGTGTTGGCCGGGTGGGCCCGTCGTTGACGGGACCCCTCACCCGGCCTTCGGCCACCCTCTCCCCGCCGCGCGGGGAGAGGGGCGTCGGGCCAAGGTCGTACGTGAGCCACAGCGATCGCACGGGCGACGCATCCCCATCGGGCACGTGGGCGTCGTCCTCAGCTAGCGCACCGGCGAGGACGTCACGGGCGGCCTCTTCCGCTACGGCGAGCAGGTCGAGGCCTGGCACCGCGGCGGTGGGGCGCGCCGAAGATGAAGGTCGCGCTCGGGCGCGCGGAGGCCGAGACGCTCGCCCGAACCGGCCTCGCGGAGGCGGCCGTCGCGCTCGAGAAGTCGCGCGCGATGGGCGACCCGAGGAGAAGGTGACGAGGATGCGGGAGGAGCAGGGGGTGTGAGGAGCGCCGCCGCTCGGGGGGCGCGCGCCGGTCGGGTACGCCCCCCGGCCGACCCCCACCCCCGCGCCCCTCGGGTACGCCGCTGCGATGCGGGTGATGATGGTCGCCGCCAACCAGGAGCACCGGCCCGATCCGGTGGTGCCGCTCGGGGCGATCTACGTGGCGGGGGCGGCGCGGGCAGCGGGGCACGACGTCGCGCTCGCGGACCTCTGCTTCGAGGGGGAGGGGTTCGCCCCGGGGCTCGCCGCGAAGATCGCCGCGCACCGGCCGGACGTCGTGGGCATCTCGCTCCGCAACGTGGACGACGTCGCGTGGCCCCGGGCCCGGTCGTACCTCGCGCACTACCGGCGGGTGGTCGCGACGGTCCGGGAGGCGGCGCCGCGCGCGAAGGTCGTACTCGGCGGGCCCGCGTTCACCCTGTTCCCGGAGCCGTACCTCGACGCGCTGGCCCCGGACCACGGGGTGGCGGGAGAGGGCGAGCGCGCGTTCGTCGACCTGCTCGCCGGGCGCGTGAGCGACCGCCTGATCCGCGCGGAGGTCGGCGACGTGGGGGGAGAGCCGGCCCTCGATCTCGTCGACGCCGACCGCTACCTCCGCACGGGCGGCGCCGTGAGCGTGCAGACGCGCCGCGGCTGCCCGTTCCGCTGCGGCTACTGCACCTACCCGGAGCTCGAGGGCGCGACGCCCCGCCTGCGCTCCGCGCGCGAGGTGGTCGACGGGATCGAGCGGTCCGTCGCGAGCGGCGTCGACTCCTTCTTCTTCGTCGACAACGTCTTCAACGTGCCGCCGCGCCACGCCGCCGGCATCTGCGACGAGATCCTCGCCCGCGGCCTGAAGGTGCGCTGGACCGCGTTCGTGACGCCCGCGTCGCTCGACGGGGCGCTGGTCGAGAAGATGGTCGCCGCCGGCTGCACCAGCGTGGACATGGGGACCGACGCGGCCCATCCCGCCACGCTCGCCGCGCTGGGCAAGCCCTTCGGCCCCGACCAGATCCGCGAGGCCGGGCGCCTCTGTCGGGCGGCGGGCCTCCGCTTCGGCCACTCGCTGATCCTCGGCGGGCCGAGCGAGACGTGGGAGACGCTCGCCGCCACCGAGGCGCTGATCGAGGAGACGGATCCCACCGCCGTCGTCGGCATGCTCGGCGTGCGGCTCTACCGTGACACGCCGCTCGGCCGGCTCGCCGTCCGCGAGGGCTGGGTGGAGGCGGGCGACATCGGGCTCGAGCCCCTGTTCTACATCGCGCCCGCCGTCCGGGACGGGCTCGCCGACTGGGCCACGGGGGTCGCGAAGGCCCGCTCGCGCTGGTTCTTCCCGGGCCTCGTCGGCGACCGCATGGACCGCTACTTCGCGGCCGTCCGCAAGCGAGGCGTCCGCGGACCGCTGTGGGAGCTGCTCGGACAGTGAGCTAAGGTCCGGGCGATGCGCCGGGCGTGGATCGCGGTCGCCGTCGCGGCCGCCGCGGTCGCCGGCGCGGCGTGGTGGGCGAGCCGCCCGACGCGGCCCCCGAACTTCCTCGTGATCGACATCGACACGCTGCCGGACGATCGGGTGGGCGCCATGCGCGACGGCGAGCCCGTCACGCCGGTCATCGACGCCCTCGCCGCGCGCGGGGCGCGCTTCACCCACGCGTTCAGCAACTCCGGGTGGACGCTCCCCGCCATCGCGAGCGAGCTCACGGGACGTCTGCCGCGCCCGGTCGAGACGGGCCGGCGCGCGCGGTCGTGGAAGGCGCCCGGGGCGCGCACGGCGCCGGAGATCCTGGAGCTGTACGGCTGGCACACCGCGTGTTTCTGGGGCGAGACGCTGCCCGGGCCGATGGGCGAGGCGCTCGCCGGCACGTTCGACGAGGTGTTCGTGCCGAAGCGGCCGGCGCCGGGGGCGGACGTGATCGCGTGGCTCGAGCGGGGCCCGCCGGAGCCCTTCTTCGCGCTCGTCCACGAGATCGACCTGCACAACCCCTACGCGATGCCCGTCGACGACCCCGCGTGGCCCCGCGTGCCCGCCTACAACGAGGCGTTCCGGGTGCTGCGCGCGCAGGTCGGCGACGAGGCGGCGCGCGCCGCGGTCGAGGCCCGATACGACGCCAGCCTGCGCGCCTACGACGCCGCGCTGGGGCGGGTCCTCGCCGCGCTCGACGAGGCGGGGCTCGCCGACCGCACCGTCGTCATCGTGACGTCGGATCACGGCGAGGACTTCTGGGAGCACGTCGTGGTCGACCACGGCGTGTTGTACGACACGACGTTGCGCGTGCCGCTCGTCGTGGCCGACCCACGGGCCGACGGGGGCCGCGTGGTCGACGCGCCGGTTCAGGGCGTGGACCTCGCGCCGAGCCTGCTCGAGCTCGCCGGCGTGCCCGCGGACGTCGCGATGGAGGGGCGCTCCTGGGCGCCGCTCCTCCGCGGGGAGCCGCCCGGGGAGGCGCGACCGGTGCTCGCCGTCACCGACGCCTGCCACGTGGCGTTGAGGACGGGGGACACGAAGCTGATCCTGCGCGGGATGCGGCCGGGCCGCCCGGGACAGCCGCCGGCCGGCGGGGGCGTCCGCCTGCGCGAGCTCCTGCCCGACGCCGAGGTCCCCGGGTGCCGGGACGACCTGCGCGTCGAGCTCTACGACCTCGTCGGCGACCCCCTGGAGCGCGACGACGTCGCCCTCCGCGAGCCCGCTCGCGCGGTGGCCCTCGCCCGCGAGCTCCTCGCGATGCTCTCGCCCGGGGCCGAGGCCGGCCGGGAGGTCCAGCTCACGCCCGAGCAGGAGAAGGCCATCCGCGACCAGGGCTACTGGGGCCTCGTCGAGCCGTCAGCGGGCCAGTAGCGCCTCGATCTCGCGCACCTCCGCCGCGCGGGCGGGGGGCACGGCGAGCGCGGCGCGGAGGTCGGCGTCGCCGTCGAGCCCGGCCGCGCGCCGGGCCTTTCCGCGGGCGACGAGCGCCCGGGGGTCGCCCGGGACGAGCGCGAGCGCGCGGTCGAGGGTGGCGATCGCCTCGGCGGGAGCCTGCTCGCGGGCGATCCGCTGGAGGCGGCGGGCCTCGTGGACCCGGAGCGTCCGCTCGGGGTCGCGCGCCGGGACGGCGAGCTCGCCGCGGAGCTCGCCGGCCAGCAGATCGTCGAGCGAGAAGCGGACCCAGCCGCCCGCGAGGTTGGGCCAGGTCGACACGAGGATCGTGCGCGCGGTCGCGTCGACGACGGCGCCGTGGCTCGCCACGTCGGCGTCGACGGCGGCCTCGTGCCCGTCGGGGAGATCGCGCCCGCCCGGGCCCTCGCGGTCGCGCAGGAGCGAGGCCGCGACGACGTCGTCGAGCGGCGGCGCCGTCGCCAGCAGCTCCTCCATCCGGGCGAGGCGCGCGACGCTGGTGCCCTCGGCTCGCCGGCGCAGCGTCGCGAGGTCGTAGGCGTGGGCGCCGCGGAAGTGGTTGGAGAGCGCGATGGCGTCGCCGGTGGCGGGCAGCACCGTGACGTCGTCCGGAGTCACCTCGAGGACCGCGGCCTCGCCGCGCCGGCCGTCCACCACGAGGATCCCCTCGGACACGAAGCCGCGGCGGCGCTCCAGCACGGCGCGCGCCTCGCCGATCGTGCGGGCGGACTCCAGCACCTCGCGCACCGCGAAGATCATCGGCGCGCCGGCGCGGACGGGCGCGTCGCTGGCGCCGGCGAGCACCGCGACGGCGAGCCCCTCGGCGTTGAGGCCGCTCACGACGCCGGAGAGCCCGAGGATCGCGACGTGCACGAACGGGATCGCCCCGTCGCGCGCGACGGCGACGACCGCCTTGTCCTCGTCGAAGAAGCGCCCGCCGTCGAAGTCGAAGTTGCGGGCGAGGAGCCAGCGCCCGTCCCTCGTGCGCGCGCCGCCGGCGGCGAACCCGGTGCAGGCCAGCAGCGGCCCGTCGACCATCGCCTGCCCGACGTCGTGGATCGCGTGGTAGCAGAGCTTCCGCGTGAAGGCGGGCGCCACCCAGCCCCACGGGTCGGCGCCCACGTCGGCGATGCCGCGCACCTCCTCGGGGTAGGCGGGCGGCAGGCCCTCGACCATCGGCCCCGCGAGGAACGGGACGCCGCGCACCAGCGCCCAGCGGACCGGCCAGCCCGGCACGTGCGCGTAGAACTCTCGGACGAGCGCGTCCTCGTTGCGGACGGCCAGCGGCCCCGCCAGCTCGGACAGCGCGCGGCCGATCTCGTAGGCGCTGCCCTCCACGCGGGCCACCCACAGCCCGTGCACGCGGGCGAGGCGGTTCGGCCCGTAGCGGCGGTCGTCCGGGGCGCGCGCGTCGAGCGTGTACGTCCGGTACTCGCCC
>JBMOQZ010000364.1:0-56015 GCA_049322475.1 Myxococcota bacterium
CGAACCTCAGCCCGACCACCGCGATCCCCACGACGACGCCGAAGGTGAGCACCCCCAGCGGCACGTGCAGCACTGTCGCGACGGTGGGCCAGGGGAGGAGCATCGCGAGCGCGAGCACGCGGGCGAAGTTGGCGACGACCAGCGCGCCGAGCGTCGCGACCCACAGGGCGACGAACCGCGCGCCGAGCCGCCGCCCCTCGACCGCGGCGGCGACGAGCAGGAGCACCGTGCCGGTCCAGAGCCCGCCCACGCCGCTGCACGGTACGTCGACCTGCGCGACGTGGTTCTCGAAGCGGATCAGCGTGTCCGCGCTGCCGGTCCCGAGCGCGGCGGCGACCGCCTTCGCCGTCGCGAGCCGCAGCGGGAACCCGAGGAACGTGTCGAGCGCGCCGTCGAAGGGCAGGAGCACGACGGTCGCGAGCGCCGCCGGCCACCCCGCGCGCCACGCGCCGCGATCGAGGCACAGCCCCGCGATCCCCCACGCGCCGAGCACGAAGAGCGCGGCCTCGAGCACGTGCACCTGCCAGGTGGCGGCGAGGAGCCGCCCCGCCGCGGCGCACGCGACGATCAGCGCGGCCGGCCCCCACGCGAGGAGCGGGGCTCGCCACGGGGCCCGCGTCGCCACGTAGAGCGCGCCCGCGCCCACGAGCACCCAGTTCTCGCGGCTGTGCGCCTGCTCCGTCCACGTCCACGCCGCCCAGCGCAGCACGGGGGCGTGCGCGAGGACCCAGACGACGGCGAGCGCGGCGATCACGCCCTCAAGCTACGCCGCCTCCGTCGCCTCCACCGTCGCATTTGCGGAGGAGCCGCCGTGCAGGAACCGTGCAGCCACGGCGTCCAGCAGCACGACCCCGCGCGAGAACGCGACCGACGCGAAGCCGTGCGCGACCGTGGCGATCGGCGGCGGGATCTCGCGCGTGTAGTAGGTCCAGCAGTGCCGGGACGTGCCCCAGTACTCGAGGAACACGCCCAGCACGCTGCCGGCGACGAACACGAGCACGTCGGCGCGCCGGTCGCGCGCGGTGACGAGCACGCCGAGCATCAGCAGCACGACGGCGCGCGTGGAAGGGACCTTCCCGGTGTGCCACGAGAAGTCGATCATCCACGCCACGAACAGGGGCAGGACCCACCACGCGCGCTCCCAGCGCACCTTCGGCGAGGCCTCGCCCAGCACGCGGGCGATGCGGTCGATCGCGAGCGCCGCGACGGGCCACGCCGGGAGGATCCACGCCGGCGGGCGCTCGGCCGTGTAGTAGTGCCAGAGGTTCGTGGTGGTGCCCCACCACTCGATGACCAGCCCCCCGACGAAGGCGACGCCCGCGAGGCGCACGTCGCGCCGAGGCACGACGTCCCACGCGAGCGTCAGCGTCATGAAGCTCCAGATGCCGGCGAGCAGCCAGTCCATCCCGAGCGTCCAGTCGATCAGGTGGCTCCACCGGGAGAACACGCCCACGTACATCACGAACAGCGTGCAGAGCGCGACGAGGCTGTTGCGGTCGTAGCGGCTCAGCACGAAGTTCGCGAAGCGCATGGCGCGCGATTCTACCTACGGGTTGGCGCCCTGCTCGATCCACAGGCGGATCGTCTCGAGCTCTTCCTGCGGCAGGACCCAGCCTTCCGGCATCTGCTCGCCCCCGCCGCCGACGGCGTCCTGGGTGCCCTCGATCTTGCGCCAGACGTAGCTCTCCTCGGGCGAGCCCGGCTCGATCTCGTCGAGCGCCGACTGGTTGGACGGCACGTCCACCATCGCCGCGAGCCCGGCCTCGATGTCGAGCCCGCCGCCGTCGCCGTGACAGCCCATGCAGGCGTCGCGGAAGATGGGCTCGACCGACTGGCCGTAGGACAGGGGCGGGGGCGCGGTCCCGGTGTCCTCGGGGACGCCGGTGTCGCCGGTGCCCTCGGGGTCGCCGGAGTCGGCGGGCTCGCCGCCGTCGGTGTCTCCGTCGCCGGTCCCGTCGGTGTCCTCGACGGGATCGTCCTCCACGGCCTCGCCCGTGTCGGTGGTCTCGTCGGGGAGGGGCTTCTCGTCGCTCGGGGTGGCGGCGCAGCCCACGAGGGCGAGGATGATTGACAGACGCATGAGTTGGCCTCCTTGCGAGCCATCCAACCCGTTTGATCACACACGATTCCATTGGAGTTTCGTGAGAGCGCCCCGCCCCCGTTAGAACGCGCGGGTGATCCTCGTCGACACGGACCCCGCCGCCGGACTGCCGCTCTGCGACGTGGACGACGTGATCGCGCTGCACTTCCTGCACGCGGCCGGCGTCCCGTTCGAGATCACCACCTGCTACGGCAACACCGACGGCGTCCGCACGCGCCGCGTCGCCCACGAGCTGGGCGAGCGCTGGGGCGTGACGGTGCACGACGGGGCCACGCACCGCGACGACGTCGACACGCCGGCGGTCGAGGCGCTCGCCGCGCACCGCGGCACGGTGCTCGCCCTGGCGCCGCTGACGAACATCCGCGCCGCGCTCGACCGGGGGGCGCGCTGGGAGCGCCTCGTCGTGCTCGGCGGGACGGCCCGGCGACGCCCGAACGTCCGATACGTACACACGACGGAGCTCAACTTCGCGCTCGACGAGCCCGCGGCCGCGCGCGCGCTGATGGCGACCACGACGCTGTTCCCGATGGAGCCGTGCCGGAAGGTGCTCTTCGGCGAGGCGGAGCGGCGGCGCCTGCCCGGGTGGCTCGCCGAGCGCGTGCGCGGCTGGTTGCGGATCGCGCCGCTCTCGACCGGGCGCCGCGCCTTCCACCCGTGGGACCTCCTCCCCGCCGTGTGGCTCCACGCGCCGCACGTCTTCCGGTCCGAGCGCCGCTCCGTGCGCCTCGTGAGCGCCCCGTTGCGCCGCGGGCAGATCCGCTACGGCCCGGGCGACGTCGAGGTCGTCACCGACGTCGACGCCGAGGCGTTCATCCGGACGTGGGCATCGGTCGTATGATGGACCCGGAGGCCGGATGTACGCCTACGAGCCCGCCGAGATCGCGCACCTGAAGTCCCGCCTCGACGTCACGCGCGAGCGGCTCTCGCCCGAGTTCCTCGTGCCGAACCAGGTGCTCGGCACCAAACGTACGATTGGGTGTGTCGCGCTCGAGGTGACCCAGCGTTGCAACCTCGACTGCTCGATCTGCTACCTGTCCGAGAACTCGGAGAGCACGCCCGACATCCCGCTCGAGCGCATCTTCCGGCGCATCCAGGTCATCCGCGACCAGTACGGCGTCGGCACCAACGTGCAGGTCACCGGCGGCGACCCCACGCTGCGCGACCACGACGACCTCGTGAAGATCGTGCGCCGGATCGTCGAGCTGAAGCTCGTGCCCGCGTTGTTCACCAACGGCATCAAGGCCACGCGCGAGCTGCTCACCCGGCTCAAGGAGGTCGGGCTCGTCGACGTCGCGTTCCACGTCGACCTCACCGAGAAGCGCAAGGGCTACACGTCGGAGCGGCAGCTCTTCGAGGTGCGCGAGGAGTACGTGGAGCGCGCGCGCGGGCTCGGGCTCAACGTCATCTTCAACCAGACGGTGTTCGCCCGGAACTACGACGAGGTGCCCGAGATCGCGAAGTTCTACGTGAAACACGCCGACGTCGTGGGCATGGCGAGCTTCCAGCTCCAGGCCGACACCGGGCGCGGGCTCAACCGCAAGCGCAAGCAGGTGATCTCGCTCGACACCATCTCGAAGGAGATCGAGAAGGGGCTCGGGGTGAGCCTGTCCTGGGACAACGTCCTGTTCGGGCACCCCAAGTGTCACAAGATCGGGTACGCCGCGGTGCTCGGGGACCGGGTCGTCGACCTCTTCGACGACAAGGACGAGCTCGTCGCGATGCACCACGCCATGAAGGAGACCTTCATGGACCGCACCCGCCCCGCGCGCGCGGTGGCGCAGGCGGTGGATGCGTGCGTGCGCAACGGCTACGGCCGCCGGGGGCTCAAGTACTGGGGCAAGCGCATCTGGCAGAACCGCCGGGCGCTGCTGGAGTCACGCGGCAAGGTGCGGAAGCTCTCGTTCTTCATGCAGAACTTCCAGGACGCGTCCAGCCTCGACCACGAGCGCATCGACAACTGCTCGTTCCACACGATGAACGACGCCGGCGGCGTGAGCATGTGCGTGCACAACGCCTACCGGGACTACTACCTCGGGGGCGGGACCGGGTACCCGGAGGGCTACCTCGCGCTCCGCTCGGAAGCGGCCGCGAAGTAGGTCAGCAGCACTTCCCGGGCTCGCAGCAGTCCGACGCCTCGGTGGTGGCGTCGTACTCCATGCCCTTCGTCTCGCGCGGGTGGCGGGCGACGCTGCGCATGCAGTCGAAGGCCTTCCACTCCTCCCTCGGCACGGCGACGCGCGGGGGCACGGGGATGATCTCGCCCGCGTAGGGGGCGCTGGTCATGAGCCGGAAGGTCTTCTCGCAGACGGCGACGCGCTCGCCGCGGCGGAAGACGTGCCCGTCGTCGTCGCGGACCTCCTTCCACGGGCCCTTGTAGATGACGGCCTCGTTGGCCTCCCAGCACGCGCCCTGCTTGCCCTTGTACGCCGTGACGGTCACCGAGCGGAACTCGATGCCCTGCACGGTCTGCCAGGGCTTCTCGTCGTACTTGTCGATGGCGATGCCGTGGAAGCCGGCGTCCTCGAGCAGCCGCAGGAGCTCCTGCTCCTGGAAGGCGCCGGAGATGCACCCGCTCCAGAGCACGGGGTCGTCGCGCAGCTCCTGCGGCACGACCTCGTCGCTGACGATGTCGCTGACCGCGATGCGCCCGCCGACCTTGAGCACCCGGAACATCTCGCGGATGAGCTGGGGCTTGGCGGCGTCGTCGACGAGGTTGAGCACGCAGTTCGACACGATGACGTCGACCGAGCCGTCCGCGATCAGCTTGGGGGACTGTGCCTTGAACGCCTCGAGGGCGGCGAGGTCCTTCGTGCTCGTGACCGGGTGCTCGGCGAGCCAGCGATCCATCGCGTCGAGGTCGGTCGTCAGGTCCTGGATGCGGCCGCGCAAGAACTCGGTGTTGTGCCAGCCGACGCGCTCGCCGACGACCGGCGCCGAGCGGCGCGCGAGCGCCAGCATGTCGTCGTTCATGTCGACGCCGATCACCCGGCCCGTGGGCCCCACGATCTGCGACGCGATGAAGCAGATCTTGCCGCCGCCGGAGCCGAGATCGAGCACGACCTCGCCCTCGCGGACGTAGCGGGAGGGATCGCCGCAGCCGTAGTCGCGCTCGATGACCTCCTCGGGGATGACCTTCAGGTACTGGGGGTCGTAGTCGATCGGGCAGCAGAGCAGCGCCTCGCGCTCCCGGCTGGCGGCGGAGTAGCGCGCGCGGACCGCCGACTCGACGTCGAGCGTGGTGTCGTTCTCGTCCATGGACCTCACCGTTGCCGGGCTTTCCTACGCCATACGACGGAGAGCGGCAACAGGACGAGCGCCGCGCCGCCGCGCCCGCAGCCGCAGTCCCGGAAGCCCGGCGGCGGCGAGCCGGTGTCGGCGGGGTCCGGCCAGGGGTCGCCGGTGTCGATCGGCTCCTCGTCGAGCTCGAGGAGGGCACCGTCGCCGAACCCCTCGATGGCGTCGATCAGGACGCCGTCCTCCACGCCCACGATCTCGACGAAGTGCCACCCCGCGGCGACCTCCACGTCGGCGAGCACGTCGTCGGAGTACCCGATCGGCGCCTCCACGTCGCCGTCGACGCGCAGCTCGGCCACGCCCGTGGACTCGCCGAGCACGCGGATCCGCGCGCCGCGCACCCAGCCGGAGAGCGTGTCGAGCGGCTCGAGCGGCTGCAGCCCGTCCATCGACGCGTCGGCGTCCGCCAGGCTCTCGGGGCAACCCGAGCACGACAGCAGCGCCCCCTGCGCGTCGAGGCGCTGGTACGCGGCCCAGCGCGTGGGCGCTACGGTCCCGCGCGCGAGGAACGTGCCGTCGTGCGTGCCGACGAGCAGGTCGGGGTGGACGGCGTACCCCGGGCGCGGAGCGAGCACGTACACGCGCGCCGGCAGGCGGTCGCCCAGCGTGTCCCACGTCGAGCCCGCGTCGTCGCTGTACATCAGCAGGGCCGAGCGCGTGGCGAGGAAGAGCCGGCCCGTCTCGGCCATCGCCATCGTCACCACCGGGTCGCCCGGGGCGACCTCCACGAGGGTCCAGCTCGCGCCGCCGTCGTCGCTCGCGCGGACGCCGGCGTCCTCGCCGAAGACGAGGCGCCCGTCGACCTCGAAGGGGTCGGTCGCCGAGCCCGACGTGCCCACGTGCAGCGTCTGCCACGCGCCGTCGGCGTCCTCGCACACGAGGCGCGGCGGGAGGCTGCCGGTCACACACGGGCGCCCCTCGTAGAGCCCGGTGCCCTGCGGCACCGAGCCGGCGAGCGCCTCGGCGAGGCCGTCGAGCGGCAGCCAGGTCGCGCCCCCGTCGAGGGTCTCGGTGACCTCGCCGGTGGTGCCGACGGCCCAGACGTGGTCGGGGCTCTCCCAGGCGACGAGGTCGCCGACGTCGCCGCCGAACGGCGTCCAGGTGGCGCCGGCGTCGCGCGACACGAAGCCCTCGTGCCCCACCACCGCGAACACCACGCCGCCCACGCGGTCGGCGACGTCGACGCGCTGCACGTTGCCGTCGACGAGGCCGTGCGCCGGCGCCGCGAACGACGCGCCGCCGTCGACCGTGACGGCCGGCCCCGCGCCGTAGGTCCCGAGGAAGACGCGCCCGTCCTCCGCGAACCCCGCGCCGAACGCGAGCCCGCGCGTGTAGTCGGCGGGCACGACCGCGTGGCTCACCCACGTCTCGCCCGCGTCCTCGCTCGTGAACAGGCCCGCCCAGCCGGCGACCACGACGGCGCCGTCGGCCGCGACGAGCACGGGCCAGGCGTCGCCGGTGTCGCCCGCGCCGCCGCCGGCGAGGCCGTACACGACGTCGGCGCCGACACCCACGTCGACCCACGAGCCGCAGCCGTCGTCGCTGCGCCAGGGCGCGTGTGTGCCCGTCGCCACGTACACGGCGTCGCGGTCGATCGCGAGGTTGACGACCTCGGGCACCGCGCCGGGCGGGATCGTCCCGCAGGCGACCCACTCGCCGGCGTCGAGCCGCCACACCGCGCCGTCGGCGTCGCCCGCGTAGACGACGTCGCCCGCGGCGGCGGCCGTGAAGCTCCCGCCGAGGTCCTCCCACGCGCCCGCGTCGCGCCGCCGGACGTGGCCGTCCTCGCCCACGGCGACCGCGCCCTGCCCGAACGCCACGACGGGCGTCGGGATCTCGTGGGTGTACGGCCCGCCGGGAGGTCCCGACCAGACGCCCGAGGCGCCGCCGAGCAGCAGGACGGGGCCGTCGCGATCGAGCAGGCGCACGTCGTCCGGGGTGGCGCCGGACTCCCAGCCCTCGCCGGCGCGCCACCAGAGCACGCCGTCCGCGAGCAACACGTCGGTCCCGTCGGGGAGCTGCGTCGCGTCGCGGAGCTCGTCGGCGAGGGGCTCGCCGCCGACCATGTCCCAGCGTCCGCCGCCGTTTTCGCTCCGGAGCAGGAGGTGGACGTCCTGCGGGTCGGCGACGGCGAGCCAGGGCGTGGCCGCGTCGAGGTCGGCGGGCGCGGCGAGCGCGCGGACCGTGTCGTGGGGCACGTGCGCGAGCGCGGCCGTCGCGAGGATCAACGCGCCGCCTCGTACTCGGCGAGGGTGCCGATGTCGGTCCAGGCGCCGGGGTGCACGATCCCGCGCACCCGCCCCTCGGGGACGAGCGCGCGGTACGCGGTGCGCACGATGCACTGGGGGCCGTCCGGGACGAGGTCGAGCACCGCGCGGTCGAGCGCGTGGACACCCGTGAAGTGCAGGGCCGGGTCGCCCTCGCCGACGACGCCCGCGATGCCGCGGACGACGCCGTCCACGAGCGAGACGCCCGTGTGCACCGGCGCGTCCTGACGGCGGAGCGCCATCACCGCGGGCGCGGGCTCGTCGCGGAGCGCGGTGAGGTCGACGTCGGAGAGGATGTCGCCGTTGACGACGACGAAGCGGGCGTCGAGGAGGTCGCGCGCGTTCTTCAACCCGCCGCCCGTGCCGAGGATCACGGGCTCGGTGACGACGGCGACCCCGCGGGCCTTGCCCCACGCCTCGATCTGGGCGGCGAGCCAGTGGGCGTTCGCGACGACGCGCGTGTGGCCGTGGGCGTGCAGGTGCGCGAGCACGTGGTCGAGCATCGGGCGCCCCTTCACCGGCAGGAGCGGCTTGGGCGTGGTGAGCGTGAGCGGACGCAGGCGCGTGCCGAGGCCGGCGGCGAGGATGAACGCGGACGCGCGTGTCACGTCGGCCTCCCCACGAGGTAGGTGCCTTTCACCGGGACCATGCCGAGGTCGTAGCGGCCCATCTCCCAGGTGTACCCGTCCGCCGGGATGTCGCGCACCAGCTCCCGCAGCTCGTCCACCGAGTACACGCGCAGGCAGGAGACGACCCCGTCCCAGATCGCGAGCAGCGGCACCGCCGGCACGATCCAGGTGAGCGCGAGCCAGTCCCAGCGGAACGGCCGCAGGAACGGTACGCCGAGCGCGACGTTGATCGGGACGAACATCATCCCGAGGAGCGCGAGCGGCTCGCGGGCGACCACCTCGTAGACGGCGATGGGCTGCCTGCGCGCGGCGGCGTCGGCGAGGATCGCGCGCGCCTGCTCCGGCGCGAAGTGGTGGAACGCGTTGAAGATCGTGCGCATGCCCGCGAGCTCGGGGGGCACGTTCGTGGCGTCGACCGGCTCGCGCTCGAAGGAGACGGCGCCGTTCCCCGCCTTCGCCGCCGCCTGAAACGCCGGCAGGTTCGGGAACTTGTCGGTGAGGCGCACCTGCACGGGCACGCCCTCCTCGCGCAGCGCCTCGACGACGGACAGGACGGGGCCGGAGCCCCCGGAGCACAGGTCCACCACGCGGTCGGCGCCGACGGACTTCAGCACGCCGGCGAAGTGCTTCGCGATGAAGCGGTCCTGCCGCGTGGAGCGGATCGCCCAGGCGAGCCAGGCGGTGGCGGCGTCGCGCAGGACCGCCGGGCACCACGCCTGGTCCTCGATCTCGATGAGGTGCAAGCGGCCCATGTGGCGCGCCTAACTTGCTAAGGTTGCGCCATGTCCACGCTCGCGCAGCTCTACGTCGACAAGTGCACGCGCTCCGCCGATCAGGTCGCGATGCACTACCGCGAGGGCGACGCGTGGGTGAGCTACCGCTGGCGCGACTGCCTGCGCAACGTGGCCGCGGCGTCGGAGAGCCTGCGCGCGATGGGCGTCGCCTCCGGCGACCGTGTCGCCATCCTCGGCAACCCGCACCCCCGCTGGCTCACCGCGGACTTCGCGACCCTTTCGCTCGGCGGGGTCAGCGTCGGCATCTACCCGACGCTCCGGCCCGAGGCCGTCGGCTACCAGCTCCGCCACAGCGGCGCGAAGGTGCTGCTGGTCGAGGACGAGGCGCAGCTCGCGCGGCTCGCCGGGGCCGTCCCCGAGGGCGTCGTCGCCCGCACCTGGGAGATCGTCGGCGGCGCCGAGCCCGACATGGCCGCGTTCCGCGCGCGCGTCGCGGAGGTGAAGCCCGAGCAGCCGGCCTGCATCTTCTACACCTCCGGCACCACCGGCGACCCGAAGGGCGCCGTCGTGACCCACGCGGCGATGCTCGCGACGTGCCTCGCGTCGCGCGAGGCCATCCCCGTGGAGCCCGGCGACCGCTCGATCGCGTTCCTGCCGCTGGCGCACTCGCTCCAGCGCATGACCGCGTACCGCGCGCTGCTGGAGGACATCACGGCCTGGTTCTGCGGCTCGCTCGACCAGTTCCCCGCGACGTTGCAGGTGGCGCGCCCGCAGGTGGTCGCGAGCGTCCCGCGCATGCTGGAGAAGATCAAGGCGAGCGCGGAGGCGGCCGTCGCGAAGCAGTCGCCGCTCGTCCAGCGGATCTTCGCGTGGGGGCTCGCGGTGGGGAAGGAGCGCTCGCGGCTCCTCGAGGAGGGGAAGCCGGTGCCGCCGTGGCTGGCGTTGCGCTGGCGGATCGCCGATCGCCTCGTCTACGCGAAGGTCCGCCAGCGCTTCGGCGGCGCGCTGCGGCTCTTCGCCTGCGGCGGCGCGCGCCTCGACCCCGAGGTGGCGCGGTTCTTCCACGCGATGGGCATCGGCGTGTGCGAGGCGTGGGGCCTCACCGAGACCTGCGCGCCCGCGACGCTGAACCGTCCGACCGACTTCCGCTTCGGCACCGTCGGCAAGGCGCTGCCCGGCACCGAGCTGAAGCTCGACGAGGACGGCGAGGTGCTCGTGCGCGGGCCCGGGCTGTTCTCCGGGTACTGGCAGGACCCCGACGCGACCGCCGCGGCGTTCACCCCGGACGGCTTCTTCCGCACCGGCGACGTCGGCGTGCTGGAGGACGGCTTTCTGCGCATCGTCGACCGCAAGAAGGAGATCCTCGTGACCAGCGGCGGCAAGAACATCCCGCCGGTGAACATCGAGAAGAAGATCGAGGGCGGGGCGATCGGGCAGGCCGTCGTCATCGGGAACGACCGGCCGTACCTCGTCGCGCTGCTCGCCCCCGACCCCGAGGTCCCCTGCGACGACCGCGCCGCCTACGCCGCCGCGCGCCTCGCCGCCGCGAACGCGACGCTGGCGCCGTTCGAGCAGGTGAAGAAGTGGGCGTGGCTGCCGGAGCCGCTCACCGTCGAGTCGGGGATGCTGACGCCCACGCTCAAGCTGAAGCGGCGGATCATCGAGGAGCGGTACAGGGGGGTGATCGAGGGGATGTACGGGAGGTAGCGGGGGCCGGCTCCGGGGCGCGAGAAGCTGGCGGGTCCCTGCGACCCACGTGGGCTGCCGTGCGGACGCTCGTGAGGGCGGGCGTCGGCTCCACGTGGGTCGCGGGGCCGAGTGGGCGGATCCGCGGGGATGCTCGTCCCGCCCGCCCCTTCCGAGTACCCACGTGGGTCGCGGCGTCGCAACGTTGGGGAACGTTCATGGAACATGCATGCCACGCCGAGCGAGCCTCCGAACTGCGGACCGCAATGCGGATTCGCAGGCTCGACGCGTTCGTCCGTCCTCTGGAGTCGGGGTCGACATGCGTCCGTCGCCCCGACAAATAGACATGAAAAATCATTGCACACCCTCCCCGCCCGGATACGTTCCACCCGGGAACCGGGTGAATCCATGCCTTCCACGCCGCTCGCTCGCGCGCAGGCGCTGAGCGCACGCCTCCTCTCCGCGCGGCGCGCGCACCGTCGTGCCGAGCACGATCTCGCGGTCCTCCTCGCCGAGATGGCGGACCACGATCTCCACCGCGAGCTGGGTCACGCCTCGGTCGAGGAGTACGCCCGCGTCGTGCTCGACCTCACGGATCGTCAGGCGCGGGACCTGCTACGCATCGGGCGCAAGCTCCCCGCGCTCCCGGAGCTCGCCGACGCGATGGCCGCGGGCGAGCTCGACTGGACGAAGGCGCGGGAGTTGGTTCGGGTCGCCACACCTTCCAACGTCGCCGCCTGGGTCGCGCGGTCGAAGGCGCTCACGTCTCGCGAGCTCGAGCGCGAGGTGGCGCACACGCACGTGGGCGAGCCGCCGCCCGACGGCGAGCCCGCGCGCGCGCCGTGTCGCCGGCGTGTGTCGTTCGAGATGGAGGCCGCCGACGCCGAGGTGCTCTTCGAGGCGCTCCGGGTCGCCCGCGCCCGCGCGGGGGAGGAGCGCGGCGACGTCGAGGACGGCGCGCTCCTCGCCGACGTGGCGCGGCGGTTCCTCGCCGCCGATCCGCCCGACGACGGGGCGAGCGAGGAGATCTACAAGGAGGTGATCGTGCGGTGTGACAGCTGCAGCGAGGTCCACGCACACGACGCGGAGGTCTCCGACACCGTCGCCGGCGAGGCCGCGTGCGACGCGCTGGTGGTGGACCTGCGGCCGGGGCCCAAGCGGGGCCACGTGACACACAAAGTCCCGCCCTCGGTGCGGGAGCGCGTGCTCTTCCTCGACGGCGGCCGCTGCACGGTGCCCGGGTGCCAGCACCGCAGCTGGTTGCAGATCCACCACCTGCTCGATCGCGCGCTCGGCGGCGGCCACCACCCGTGGAACCTCACGTCGATCTGCTTCGTCCACCACCGGATGGTGCACGACGGCGTGCTCGCGATCTGGCGGGACGCGGAAGGGCGCATCGTCGTGCAGGACCGGCGGGGGGTGCGGCGCGCGACCCACGTGGGCCGAGGGTACCCGGCAGGCCTCGCGGTCGTGCCGGCGGTGTGGCCGCCAACGAATTCGCGGGAGGCCTTCCGGTGTGACGATGCGCGACCGACGTGAGTCGCAGGCGGGAGGGGCGGGCGGGACGCCCGCCCCCACGAGCATCGTCGCGGTGGGTCGCGTCGGTCACCCGATCGTCGCCGAGACCCACGTGGGTCGTCGCGGCCTCGGAGGGGCGGGCGGGACGCCCGCCCCCACGAACGCCGCGTCGCCCGCCCGGCGCCCCGAGATTCAGTACCCGAGAAACATGCTCGCCGCGAAACGCAGCAGCGTCGCCACCCCCGTGCAGCCGCAGCAGAGCAGGAACAGCCCGCCCGCGCCGCCCACCACGTACAGCACCATGTTCTTCTCTTCGGCGCTGGCGGCGTTGTAGGCGTCCACCTCGGGCGTGGCGACGGTGTCGCCGCCCACCACGGTGCCGCCCCACGCGCCGAGGAAGGCCTGCACCTGCTGGACGAGCGGGGCCTGGTCCACCTGCGTGAAGACGATGCGCTCGCCGACGCCGTCGAGCGCGAGGCGCGCGTCGATGCCGGTCGTGCGCGGGAAGTTCGTGAAACGCACGGCGTTGCGCGGGCCGTGCAGGCGCGCGAGCACCTCCCAGCGCTCGGACTTCGGGGTGCTGCGCATCTTCACGACGAGGAGCCGCTGCGGCGTGAGCGCGAGCTGCGCCCAGGTGCCGTCGGCGCACGCTCCGGAGAGCTGCGCGACGATGGGCTCGCCGGGGGCGAGGAGGTCCTGGAAGGTGGGATCGGCCACGGTCCCGCGACGTTAGCACGCTCCGCTCGCCGACCCACGGTAGACTCCTCCGCCGGAGAGGGTCCGAATGCGCGTCACGCTGATCAATCCGCCGCTCGACACCGTCCTCGCGAACGGCCACGTCAGCCCGGTCACCGCCTACCTGTTCTTCAACTCGGCGCCGCTGGGCCTCCTCTACATCGCCGCCGTGCTCGAGCAGCACGGCCACAAGGTGTTCTGCATCGACGCCGCGGCCGAGAAGCTCGACGTGGCCGGCACGGTGCGCCGCGTCGAGGCCACGCGGCCCGACGTGATCGGCATCGGCTCCACGACGGTCGTGTTCGAGACGACGAAGCTCCTCGGCACGGCGCTGAAGGGCGCGATGCCGAAGGTGCCGATCGTGCTCGGCGGCTACCACGTCACGCTCCTGCCCGAGGAGGCGATGCGGCATCCGGCCTTCGACGTGGGCGCGATCTTCGAGGGCGAGTTCACGATGCTCGAGCTCTGCGAGCACTACGCGGGCCGGAAGCCGATCGAGGACGTCGCCAGCGTCTGCTTCCGCAAGCCCGACGGCACCCTGCACTTCACGCCGACGCGCGCGAAGCTCAAGGACCTCGACAGCCTGCCGTTCCCCGCGCGGCACCTGCTCCCGCACGACCTCTACAAGCCCATCCCCATCGACGAGCACGCCTCGCCGAAGTTCGCGATGATCACGTCGCGCGGCTGCCCGCACGCGTGCGCCTTCTGCCAGAAGTCGAAGTCGGGCTACCGCAGCCACTCGCCCGAGTACATCGCCGACGAGGTCGAGCACCTCGCGCGCGACTTCGGCACGAAGGACATCGCGTTCGTCGACTCGCTCTTCTGCGCCAGCAAGAAGCGCGTGATGGGCATCATGGACGAGTTCATCCGCCGCGACATCGCCAGCAAGGTGAGCTGGACGTGCAGCTCGCGCGTCGAGGTGGTCGACAAGGAGCTGCTCGGGAAGATGAAGCAGGCGGGCTGCTGGCGGACGCGCTTCGGCATCGAGTCGGGCAGCGACCGCGTGCTCGACTTCATCAGCAAGGGCATCACGAAGGAGAAGATCCGCGCGGCCGTCACCGCGGCGCACGAGGTCGGCCTGCGGCCGAAGGCCTTCTTCATCGTGGGCCACATGCCCGACACGCGCGAGACCATCGAGGAGACCATCGAGTTCGCCAAGACGATCCCGCTCCACGACGTCACCGTGCAGATCAACACGCTGCTGCCGAAGACGCCGCAGATGGAGATCTGGGAGCGCGAGGGCAGCAAGTGGGGCCGGCTCGTGAACGAGTCGACCGACGAGAAGTCGTTCTGGGAGCCGACGTTCGTGCCCTGGGGGCTCGAGCCCGACGACCTCATCGAGTACCACCGCCGGTTCTACCGCGAGTTCTACTTCCGCCCCATCACCCTCGCGCGGCACCTCGAGACCATCCAGTCCTGGCGCGACGTCTACAAGTACGCCCAGGCCAGCAACCTCTTCTCGTTCCTCTTCTACAACGCCGAAAAGCCGAGCCTCTCGATGATCAAGACGGCCTTCGGCATGGGCGCGAGCGACGAGCAGGCCGCCTAGCGCAAGCGCCGCGCCAACCCCGCCGCGATCACATACGCCCCGATCGCGACGGCGAACGCGGCCGAATACCCGGCGCCCCGCGCGATCACCGTGGTCGCGAGGGTCGCCACCACGCTCGTCCACGCGTTGATCGCCCACGCCCAGGGCACGATCGCGGGCGACGCCACGCGCCGCATGCCCAGCGGGAACGCCATCCCCATCAGGAACCCGAGCGGCAGGAGCGCCCCGCCGGCGAGCGCCGCCCGCGCCTCCATCGGCCACGTCCGCGCGGCGGCGAACAGCACGTCGGGCACGACGAAGGCCTGCGCCGCGCCGAGCGCGACGGCGCCGATCAGCACGAGCCCGAGCTTCGAGGGGTCGACGCGCGCGGCGGCCATGCTCCCCACGCCCGACGACAGGAGCATCGCCAGCACCACGCCCGTGATCGCGAGCGTGGGGTGCCCCACGAAGAGCACGAGCTCGTGGATCAGCACGGTCTCCACGGCGAGGTAGCCGTACCCGAGGCAGGCGACGTAGAGGAGGACGGGGGCGCCGCCGCCCGCCAGCTCCCGCCGCCGGGCCAGCATCGGCACCCCGAGGAAGAACACGCCGGCGCCGAGCACGAACGCGCCCTGCACGGCGAGCGACACGAGGATCGTCGTCGGCGCGGGCAGGTAGGGGCGGTCGTCCGTCAGCGGGCCACGCGCGGCGAGGAGCTCCACCGAGGCGCGCGGCTGCACCGCCGCCGTCGGGTCGATCCAGACCCCCTCCTTCGGGAAGCCGGCGAGCGCGTCCTCGAGGCGCGCCCGGTCCTCGGCCGTCCAGGGCTCGCCCCTCACGAGGACCAGCTGGCTGTCGCCGCGCAGGAACGCGACGTGGCGCCAGGGCTCGGCGGCCCCGCGGCGCGCCAGCGCGGCGACGGCGGCGCGGTAGAGGTCGTCGGTGTCGTCGCCGCGGCCGAACGACAACGTGCCGCCGGGGGCGAGGTGCGCGAGGTAGTCCTCGAAGGCCTCGCGGGTCTCCAGCAGGGTCGGCGACCACGCGTTCGCCAGCAGCCCGGCGCTCGACCAGAGGTTGGCGTGCACCATCTGGATCACGTCGTACGGCTCCTCCGCGCGGAGGATGGCGGCGCGCCCGTCGCTGTGGACGCGGCGCACGCGCGGGTCCGAAAAAGGCGAGCCCGGGTAACGCGAGCCGACCAGCTCGAAGATCTCGCCGGCGACGTCGATGGCGTCGATGTCCGTCCACCCGTGCCACTGCGCCGCGGCGACCTCGGGCCCCGCCGACGCCGCGAGGATGGCCGCGCGCCCGGGCGGCTGGAACGCGTAGACGAGCCCGCGCGTGCTGACGTGGGCGACGGCCTCGCGGCGGGCGTCGGTCACGACGACCTCCGAGGCGCTCGCGTTGTCGAGCAGCACGTAGTCGCCCCGGCGGTCGCGGTGGACGGCGAGCCGGGTGAGCGACGTCCACTCGGTGTGGACCACGTTCCGCTCGGAGTAGCCGGCGGCCTCGCGTAGCGGCACGGCCTCGCCGAGCAATGGGACCGCGGGCAGGAACACCGCGGCGGCCGCGGCGGCGCCGAGCAGATCGGCCCCGTACAACGCGGGGAGGTCGTCCTTCCGCCGCGAGAAGAGGCCCGCGAACGCGAGCCCCGCGACCGCGAACGGCGCGGCCAGCACGGGGAGGAGCGCGGCGAACCACACGGGGTCGAAGAGCTCGCCCTTGATGGCGCTGCGCTCCTGGTAGTGGACGGGCGGCGTCTCGAACGCCTCCACCACCGGGAAACGCGCGGCGGCGAGCACCGCCACGACCGTGAGCAGAAGCTGCAGCACGAAGAGCCACGCGACGCGCCGCGCGAGCCCCTCGGCCGGCACGAGCGACGGCGACAGGTGCTGCGCGAGCGCGCCCGCGCCGATCCCGAGCAGCGCGAGCGCGAGCGCGAGGTGCGCGAAGTCCGCGAACAACACCACCGCGAAGAGCCGCACCAGCAGCAGCTCGTACAGGAGCAACACGAACGAGATCGCGAAGCTCGCGAGGCGTAGACTGCCTCCGATGTGGCTCTTCTTCCCCCCGATCGCGCTGGCGGCGGACTCCTGGTCCGAGCCCCACGCGGGCATGCGGCTGCTCCGCCGCACGACGTCCGACCCCCTGGTCATCTCTGCCCTCGAAGTCGATCTGTGTGCACGCGGCGTCTCTTTGCGAGCCACGAAAGAGGACGAGCGCCAGGATCAGGTCTCGGACTTCGCGGAGTCCGTCGGCGCGCAGGCCGCGATCAACGGCGACTTCTTCAGCTACGACGACTACTACGTCAGCGGCATGGCGATGGGCGCCGGCGCGCTCTGGGACGACGACAACACCAGCGAGGGCTTCGTCGCGTTCGGCGGCGACCACGCGTGGATCTCGCCGCCGTCGGAGGACTGGGGCGAGAGCCCGGACGACTGGATGTCGGAGATCGTGGCGGGCCGGCCGCAGCTCGTCGTCGAGGGGGTCGCCGGCACCAGCTTCTCGGACCCCTCCCACTGCGACGACCTGCACCCGCGCACCGCGGTGGGGCTCTCCCGCGATCGGCGCACGCTCTGGTTCGTCGTCGTGGACGGGCGCTCCGACGAGAGCGAGGGCATGACGTGTCCGGACCTCGCCGATCTCCTCGTGGACCTCGGCGCCTGGGACGCGCTCAACCTCGACGGGGGCGGGTCGTCCACGCTCTGGGTCGAGGGCGACGGCGTCGTCAACGACCCCTCCGACGGGAGCGAGCGCGTGGTCGCCAACCACCTCGCCGTGCTCGCCGACGGCACCGGGCCGGCCGCGAGCTGCGACGCCACGATGGACGAGGCGATCCACGACGCGGGCGCCTTCGACCCGGGCCACACCGACGTCGACGGCGACGGGCTCGCCGACCTGTGCGCGCGCGCCGCCGCGAGCTTCCGCTGCCACGCATCCAGCACGGGCGAGGCGTGGACGATCGACGGGCTCTCGAACGACGCGGGGTTCGCCGACGAGGCCAACTGGTCGACCATCCGCATGGCCGACCTCGACGGCGACGGGCTCGCCGACGTGTGCGCGCGCGGCGACGACGGCGTGTCGTGCTGGAAGTCCACGGGCGCCGGCTTCGGCGAGGCGATCGCCGGGCCGACGCTGTCCGACGGCAGCGGCTGGGGCGACCCCGAGCACTTCCCCACGCTGCGCGCCGGCGACGTCGACGGCGACGGCGACGACGACCTCTGCGCGCGCGCCGCCGCGGGGGTCCTGTGCTGGACCTCGCCGGACTTCGCGCGCGTCGACGGCCCCACGCTCTCGGACGACTCCGGGTGGAGCGTGCCCTGGCACTCCGACACGCTCGCGCTCGGCGACGTCGACGGCGACGGCGACGACGACGCGTGCGCCCGCGCCGGCGCCGGCATGATGTGCTGGCTCGCCCCCGACTTCGCCACCCGCATCGACGGCCCCGCCTGGACGAACGCCGCGGGCTGGGACGACGTCGCGTACTGGAGCACCATCCGGCTCCGCGACGTCGACGGCGACGGGCGCGCGGACCTCTGCGGGCGCGGGCCGGACGGGATCGCGTGCGCGCTCTCCGACGGCGCGGGCTTCCCCGTGGAGATCGCCGGCCCCGCGCTCTCGGACGACAGCGGCTGGGGCGACCACGACAACTACGCGACGATCCGCTGGGGCGACGTCGACGCCGACGGCGACGCCGACGTCTGCGCGCGCGCGAACGCGCGGGTGTACTGCTGGCTCCAGGACGCGGGCGCCTTCGCGTCGCGCGTCGACGGGCCCGAGCTCTCGGACGCGTCGGGCTGGAGCGATCCCCGCTACTACACGACGATGCGCCTCGCCGACGTCGACGGCGACCGCGACGACGACCTCTGCGCGCGCGCCGCCGCCGGCATGCGCTGCTGGCTCGCGCCGGACTTCGCCGCGCAGGTGGAGGGGCCCACCTGGTCCGACGACTCGGGCTGGGACGAGCCGGAGTACTACGCGACGATCCGCGCGGGCACGCCGCCGCCGCGGGCGCCCGACGACACGGGCGAGCCGGCCGGCGACACGGGCGACGCGCCCGACGGCGGGCCCCCGAGCGCCACGGTGGACCGCGCGGAGGAGGGGACCTGCGGCTGCGGCGGCGGGAGCGCGGCGTGGGTGGCGCTGCTTGCGCTACGCTGGCGCCGATGCGCGCCACCCAGGTCCTCACCGACTGCCCGGCCTGCAAGGTCGAGGCCGCCTACGTCGAGCTGATCGACCCCAGCGAGCGCGTGCCCGTCCCCATCGAGGGCCGCTGCCGGCTGTGCGGGCACGCCACCGAGCTCGGCGAGGTCGTGCGCTTCGGGCACCCGTTCGTCGAGCCGATCGAGGTGGTGGAGGCCCTCGCGCGGTGGGCCGCGGAGGACGGCGAGCCCGACGTCCACGCGTTCGTCCGCGCCAACTTCGGGGGCCTCGACGCCGACGGCGTCGCCGCGAAGGTGCTCGTCGGCGAGCGCGTGGGGACGAGCTTCGACGTGATCGCGTGGTTGTTCCCGAGCGCTTCGAGCAAGGGTGCCGCCGCTGGGAGCGACTCGAGCATGCTTCCCTCGCCCCGCGAAGCGGGACGCGATCTCCGAGACCCCTCACCCGGCCTCCGGCCACCCTCTCCTCCCGCGGGGGAGAGGGGCGTTCCTCTTTCTGTCCCCCCCGCGGGGGAGAGGGGCGCTCCGTCGGATCCTCGCGACCTCGCCCGCGCCCTCGCCTCCGTGATGGTCGCCGACGGGCACGTGCGGCCGGGCGAGCGGCGGTTCCTCGACCGGGCGCTCGCGGAGATGGGGGCGCCGCCCCTGCCGGACGGCGAGCTGCGGGTGTGGCGGCCCTACGAGCTCGGCGCCGTCGACGATCCCGCGCGGCTCTTGCGCGCGATGCGGCTCCTCGCGCTGGTGGACCGCGAGGCCGACGGCAGCGAGGAGCGCGTGCTCCGCGAGTACGCGCGCGCGTGGAGGCTCGAGCTGCCGGAGGGACCGCTCGAGCGGCCGAGCGCGATGGCCCAGCTCGGGCGCGCGCTCGTCGGGTTGTTCGTCCGTTAGCCGGCGTGCCGCGCGGTGCGCAGGCGCGTGTCCGCGGTGCTCCACGCGGCGCGGAAGCGCGCGCGCACGTCGCGGTCGTCGAGCCCGAGCGCGACGAGGGCCTGGGCGAGCCCGAAGAGGGCCCAGCCGTTCTCCGGGTTCAGCGCGAGGTCGGCGACGAAGACCGACTGCGCCTCCTCGGGCCGGCCCGCGTCGAGCAGCGCGGCGCCGAGCTGGTGGCGGACGGGCCAGGGCCAGTCGCCGGGCTCGTTCGCGCGCAGCGAGTCCTCGACCCCGACCGCCGCGCGCAGCATCGCGAGCCCCTCCTCGACCTCGCCCGTCGCGAGGAAGATCTCGCCGCCCAGCACGCGGCGCGCCATGCCGATCACCACGCGCGCGTCGTTCTCGCCGGCGATCGCGCCGTCGGGGAGGTTGCGCTGCGCGGCGGCGAGGCCGGCGTGGTGCTCGTGGGCGGCGTCGGCGTCGCCCGCCCAGATGGCGGCGAGCCCCCGCGCGTACCGATCGAGCCCGACGGCGAGCGGCCACAGCGGCGAGGGCGGCTCCTCGGCCTCGAGCTCCCGCCAGCGGCCGAAGCGCGCCAGCGCGAGCGCCGGCCCGGCGAGCACGGCCTCCACGCCTCGCCCGTGCAGGAGCAGCCCCAGCGACGTCGCCGCCGCCGCGGCCCGCGCGGCGCGCACGCACGCCGTCGCGTTGCCCGAGCGCATCGCCGCCGCGGCGATGAGCTGCTGTTGCTTCAGCGCGACCGGCAGCGCGCGCTGCCCCCACGCCTCCCTCGACGCCGCACGCCGCAGGATGCTGCCCATGCCCGTGCCCCCGTACTGGAGCGAGGTAGGGGCCGTCCGGCGGCCGTCAAGTACAATCCCGCGATGCTGCACGCCGCCCCCGCCCGCGACCCCGCCCTCGCCGGTGCGATCGCCCGCTTCGCCGATCAGTTCGCGCAGGTCCGGGCCAACGTCGGCAAGGTGATCCTCGGCAAGGAGGACGTCGTCTTCAAGGTGCTGCTCGTGCTCACCGCGAAGGGGCACGTGTTGCTCAAGGACGTGCCGGGGACGGGCAAGACGATGCTCGCGCGCGCCATCGCCGGCTCGGTCGCGTGTACGTTCCGGCGCATCCAGTTCACGCCCGACCTGCTTCCGATGGACATCACGGGCACGAACGTCTTCGACCTGCGCGAGAAGCGCTTCACGTTCCAGCCGGGCCCGGTCTTCACGAACCTCCTGCTCGCCGACGAGCTCAACCGCGCGACGCCGAAGACGCAGTCCGCGCTGCTCGAGTGCATGGCGGAGGGCCAGGTCACGGTGGAGGGCGTCACCCACAAGCTGCCGCCGCCGTTCCTCTGCATCGCGACGATGAACCCGCTCGATCACGACGGCACCTACGTGCTCCCCGCGGCGCAGCTCGATCGCTTCACGATGCAGCTCTCGATGGGCTTCCCGGGCGCCGAGGCCGAGATGCAGATGCTCGACGTGCACCTCGGCGCGCGCCCGCCGGTCGAGGACCTCACGCCCGTCGTCGACAACGCCACGTTCCTCGAGTGGCAGAACCTCGTGCCGCGGGTCTTCATGAGCGAGGAGGTGAAGCGTTACCTCGTCACGCTCGCCAACCACATGCGTACGGACGCGCGCGTGCTCGCACCGCCCTCGCCCCGCGCGATGCTCATGCTCGCCCGCGTCGCGCAGGCGCACGCGCTCGTGAGCCGTCGCGACTACGCGACGCCGGAGGACGTCCGCGCGCTCGCCCCGGAGGTGCTGTCCCACCGCATGATCGTCTCGGGCGACGAGGTGGGGGCCAGCTACGTGCAGTCCGTCCTGGAGAAGGTGCCGGTGTAAGCTCCCGGGATGCTGCTCCTCACCGCGTGCTCCGAGAACGAGCTCGTCAGCACGAAGGACGATCCCGAAGGCACCACCGCCTCGCTCGCGCCCGACGTCGCCGTCGAGCCCGCGGAGGTCGACTTCGGCGAGGTGCGCGTCGGCGAGGACGCCTCGGCGGTGCTCACGATCTCCAACGTCGGCGACGCCGACCTCCACGTGCGCTCGCTCGCCCTCGCAGGCGACAGCTACGACGTCGACTGGACCGCGCTCTCGAGCCCGGTGCTCGCCCCCGGCGACGCGGTCGAGACCATCGTCACCTGGACGCCGCTCGAGGCCGGGCGCCTCGCCGACGCGCTCGAGGTCCCGAGCGACGACCCCGACGAGCCCGTCGTCAGCGTGCCGCTCACCGGGCTCGTGCCCGCGGGCGACCTCGCCGTCGAGCCCGCCACGTACGACTTCGGCACGCTCGAGGTGGGCAGCGTCGCCACCACGATCGTGACCGTTTCCAACGTGGGCGACGGCCCCATCGTGATCTCGGACTGGGAGTACACCGCCAACGACGGCGACCTCACCGTGCTCGACGCGGGCGCGCTCGCCGCCCTGCCGCTCACGCTCGACGCGGGCGACGCCACGGACGTGACGATCCAGTACGCGCCGAGCGGATCGGGGCAGGACGAGGGCGCGATCGCGATCACCTCGGACGACCCGGACACGCCCGTCGCGGGCGCCGACCAGTGGGGCAACGGCGAGGAGCCCGACCCCTGCGATGGCTTCGCCCAGACGGTGTCGATCTTCCTCACCGCCGACGACTCCTGGCAGGGCTGGGTCGACGGGACCGAGTTCACCGCGCCGAACCAGAGCGCCTGGAACGCCTTCGACACCGTCGAGTTCGAGCTCGCCTGCGGCGACCACGCGCTGTCGCTCTACGCGAAGGACACGGGCCTCGTCATCGCCGGGGTGATCGCCGTCGTGTCCGTCGAGGGCGTCGTGCGCTTCGTGAGCGGCCCGACCGACTGGACGATGACCGACACCACGCCGCCGAGCGGCTGGACCGACCCCGCGTTCGACGACTCGGCCTGGCACATCCCCGAGGTCTGCGCCGACACGTCGCCGTGGGGCTCCACGCCGCAGCCCTTCTACGATCTCGGGGCGCGGTGGATCTGGTGGACCACGGCGTGCCGCGACCTCGGCGAGGCCTGGCTGCGCCTGAACTTCACCGTCCCGTGATCTTCACGCTCGACACCTGGGGCGTCGACGACGGCCTGCCGCAGGGCTCCGTCACCGCCGTGGCCCAGGACACCGACGGGTTTTTGTGGCTCACGACGTTCGGGGGCCTCGCGCGCTTCGACGGCGTGCGCTTCGTCGTCACGGACCGCTCCACCGACGCGCGCCTGCCCGCGGACCGGCTGACCGCGCTGGTCACCGACCGCGACGGTCGCCCCATCGTCGGCACCGAGTTCGGGCACGTCGCGCGGGTGGGCGGCGATCGCACCGAGACGCTGCTCGCCGCGGGCGAGGGCGGCGGCATCGTGTGGGACCTCGCGGCGAAGGGCGACCAGCTCTGGGCCGCCACGTCGGAGGGGCTGCTCTACCGCGTGGGCGAGGCGCCCTGGACCCGCTGGCCGGTCGAGCTCGGGGCCCGCGCGGTCGCCAACAACGGGGGCGGCGTGTGGGCCGCGGTGGACGGCGCGGTGCTGCACTCGTACGACGGGAAGATCGACCGCGTCGCGCTCCCCGGGGAGGCGCCGGTGCTCGACGTCGTCGTGGAGCCCGGCCGCGCGCGCATCTGGGTGGCGACGGACGAGGGGCTCTTCGTCGGCGACGCGAGCGGCCTCGTGCCCGTGCCCGGCCCCGCGACCTCGTGGGCTCGGCTCGCCGTGGACGCGGCGGGGCGGCTGTGGATGGGGACACGCGCCGAGCTGCTGCTGCTCGGCGACGCCGACGACGTGCGCGCGGCCGCGCTGGAGGGGCGCGAGGCCACGCCCGTCGAGGCCTGGCGGACCGGCGTCCCCGTCCGCGCGCTGACGGTCGACCGGTCGGGCTCGTTGTGGGTGGGGACCGACGGCGCCGGCCTGTGGCGGCTGCGCGAGGAGCCGTTCGCCCGCTACGGCGCCGAGGTGGGCCTCCCCGAGCCGGCCGTGCGCGTGGTGGAGGCGACGGGCGCCGAGGTGGTGGTGGGCGCCGGCTGCGACGGCCCGCGGGCGCTCCGCGGGGGCCGCTTCGAGCCGCTCGACGGCACCGAGGGCGTGGGGTGTGTCTCGGCGCTCCTGCGCACCCGCGCCGGCGAGCTCTGGATCGGGCACGACGCGCTGCTCCGACGCCTCGGCGGCCCCGACGTCGAGCTCCCGTCGCGCGTGCGCGCGCTCGCCGAGGCGCGCGACGGCGCGATCTGGGCCGGAACCGAGGGGCACGGCGTCTTCACCGTCCGCGACGGCGTGGCCACGCCGGTCCCCGGCGCGACGACCGGCGTGGTGAAGCGCGTCGTGGAGGCCCCGGACGGCGCGATGTGGGTCACGCTCGCGAGCGGCGTCCTCGTGGTCGCCGGCGGGGTCGCCGAGGCCCTCACGGGCCTGCCCGACGCGCCCGTCCGCGACGTGCTCGTGGAGCCCGACGGCTCGGCGTGGCTCGGCACCTACGGCGCCGGCCTCGTGCGGTGGGCGGACGGCCGGGCGACGCGCATCACGCGCGCGGAGGGGCTGCCGGAGAACGTCGCGTCCGTGTTGATCCCGGACGCGCACGGGCGGCTGTGGGTGAACGGCAACCGCGGGGTCTACAGCGTCGAGCTGGCCGAGCTGCGCGAGGTGGCCGAGGGCGCGCGCCCCCGCGTGCGCGCGCGGCGCTACCCCACGGGCGAGGGGAACGGCGGCATGGCGCCCGCCGCGTCGATCGGGCGCGACGGGCGGCTCTGGTTCGCGACCCTCGACGGCGTCGTGGCGATCGACCCGGGCGAGCCGGTGACGCCGACGGAGGCGCCCACCGTCGCGATCGAGGCGCTGGAGATCGACGGGCGCGCGGTCGCGCTCGAGGGCGCGGTCGCCCCGCCCGGCAACCGCGACGTGGTCGTGCGTTTCACGGCGTCCACCCTCGCGGACCCGCTCGCCACCGAGTTCCGCGTGCGGCTCGACCCTCTGGAGGCCGGGTGGCGCGACGTCGGCAGCGAGCGCGCCGTGCGCTACGCGAGCCTGCCGCCGGGCGAGTACGCCTTCGAGGTGCAGGCGCGGTCGCCCGAGGGCGCCTGGTCCGAGGGGGCGGCGGCCGCGCGGTTCGCGCTCCGGCCGCGGCTGACCGAGGTGCCGGCGTTCCGGGTGGGCGGCGTCGCGCTCGCGCTGGGGATCGTGCTCGGCGGGGCCGGGCTGCGCGTGCGGTCGGTGCAGCGGCACAACGCCGCGCTGCGCGCCGAGATCGAGCGGCGCGAGCGCGCGGAGGGGCGGCTCGCCGAGGCCGAGCGGCTCGAGGCGCTCGGGCGGCTCGCCGGCGGGGTCGCCCACGACTTCAACAACCTCCTCATGGCCGTCGGCGCGAACGCGAAGGAGCTCAGGCGGCGTGCCGGCGACGACCCCGTGGCGATCGAGGCCGCGGACGACCTCGTCGAGGTGGCGAAGCGCGGCGCCGAGCTGACCGGGCACCTCCTCGCGTTCGGGCGTCGCCAGGTGCTCGCGCCCGAGGTGGTCGACGTCTCCGCGCTGGTGCTGCGCGCCCAGCCGCTCCTGCGGCCGCTCGTACGCGACGACCTCGTGTTCGAGACGCGCCTCGCGCCGGCGGGGACGTGGGCGTGCGTCGACCCCGGCGGGCTCGAGCTCACGTTCGTGAACCTCGTCCTGCACGCCGCGCGGGGCGAGCCCCGGCGCGTCGCGCTGACCGTCGCGCCGCTCCGCGACGCGGACGCGCGGGCGCGCTGGCCGCGGCTGCCGGCCGGCGGCGACTGGGTGCTCGTGGCCGTCGAGGACGACGGGCCCGCCATCGCGCCCGAGCGGCTCGCCCGCATCTTCGAGCCCTTCGTGGCCACGCGCGCCGGCGAGGAGGCGGGGATGGGCCTCGCGTCGGTGCACGGCTTCGTGACGCAGTCCTCGGGCTTCGTGTTCGCCCGCAGCGACGACGGCGGCACGCGGCTCGACGTGCTCCTCCCCGCGGTGGCGGCGCCGGCCCCGGCGAGCGCGCCCGAGCCCCTCGTCTCGCCGATCCACCGCGGCGACACGCGCGTGCGCGTGGTGCTCTGCGACGACGACGCGCCCGTGCGCCGCGCGATGGAGCGCGTGTTGCTCGCCGGCGGCTACCGCGTGCGCGTGGCCGAGGGCGGGCGATCCGCGCTCGCGCTGCTCCGCGACGAGCCCGCCGACGTGCTCGTCACCGACGTCGTCATGCCCGAGATGGGCGGCCCCGAGCTCGCGAGGCAGGCGCGGGCGATGCAGCCGACGCTCAAGGTCGTGTACGTGAGCGGCCACACCGGCGACGTGCTCCCCGCCGACCTCGACGGGGTGGTGCTCGCCAAGCCGTTCGAGGGGGAGGTGTTGCTCGCGACGTTGGGGAGGATGACGGGGGCGTAGCGAGCGTGTAAGACCCGTGAAACGACGGCGTGAGCTCCAGCCGGGCCTCTGGCTGGTGGAGGAGGACGGTGGTGGAAATGGTCGATGAGACAAGGGTGTCTCAACTCGCGATCATGCTTCTGCTCGGAGCCGCAGGGTGCGCGGAGTGCGAGGAGGCCTCCTGCAAGAAAGACACTGGCCGGGAGACGATCGCGGACGGGACGGACTCGAACGGGGACTCGGGCACGGCAGGTGACACGGACACGGACACCGACGCGGACGCGGACTCTGACGGTGACACAGACACCGATGTCGACACGGACACGACCACGGCCGAATGCACGCCCTACCGCGACGAGCCCCCGTTCCCTTCGGGACCCAACCGATCGTCCGAGGGCGGCTACCAGGCGGTTGTGGCGGGTGCATATCACAGTTGTGCCGTCCGCACCGACGGTGGGGTGGTTTGCTGGGGCGGCGACGCGTACTGCGAGAGCAGTGGAGTGCCGGCGGGCGCCTACGTCGCCGTCGCCGCTGGGTGGCGCGAGTCCTGTGTCCTCGACGCGACGGGGATGGCCGCGTGTTGGGGTGCGAATGAATTCGGCCAGGACGTGGTGCCCTCCGTGGCCTTCGTGACCATTTCGGGTGTTGACGTCCATTTCTGCGGCCTGGACGCTGCGGGAACCGCTTGGTGCTGGGGAGCGGACCACGAGGGCTCGACGATTCCTCCTGCTGAGACTTTTGACATGCTCTCGGTCGGCTCTCTCTACAATTGCGGGATCCTTGCAGACCGGACTGCGGCGTGCTGGGGATCGGGACAGGCGGCTCCTTCCGGCACGTTCCTGGACGTCAGCGCCTTCAGTGGCGCTTGCGGAGTGCTGGAGGATGGGAGCCTCACCTGCTGGGGCCCCGACCCGGACGGAGACGGTCACCTGTCCCCACCAAGCGACACCGGGTATGTCGACGTCGAGGTCGGCTCCGGCTTCGCGTGTGCCCTGCGCGCCAGCGGGGAGGTGACCTGCTGGGGGGAGGACGAGGTGCCGCCCCTCACCCCCTCGACCCCCTTCACCGCGATCTCCGCTGCCCTCTCGCAGATCTGCGCGCTCGATGCCGACGGCTACGTCACCTGCTGGGGCAACGACGTGGAGGGCGAGACCGTGCCCCCGTAGGCGCGTCCGACCCGGACGCCGCGTGACACCCATGTCCGGGTTCTGCGCCCTCCCCGACGACGATCAGGCTCCGACCGCGCTGGCACACATCGTGCGAGAAGGGCAACCCGGAGGTCCCCATGCTCTTGCTCTCGCTGCTGCTCGGCTGCCCCGAGCCCGACGCCAAGGCCTGCACCGAGATCGGCTGCGACGATCTCGTGTCCGTCGCGGTGCTGGACGACGGCGGCTCGCCCGTCACCGCGTTCCACGGGACCGCGATCCTGCCGGACGGCGCCGAGATCGCGTTCGCGTGCAACCCCTCGGCGAGCGGCGGCGATGGCTTCGACTGCTACGAGAACGTCGTCCACCTGCACACCGTCGCGGAGACGATCGACCTCTACGTGCTCGGCGACGCCAGCGCGGCCGAGTTCGCGGGCGTCGTGACGCCCGAGTACGAGGAGGTCCAGCCGAACGGCCCGGACTGCCCGCCGGTCTGCGAGCAGGCCGAAGTGGAGGTCGAGCTGGAGGGGTGCGGGGACTGTGGGTAGCGCCCGCTACGTGGCCTGCGCCCCCCGCCGCCGCTCCGTCTCCGCCTCTACGCGCGCCTTGTGCGCGGCGAAGTCGGCCTCGCCCTCCTTCACCGCGGACTCGTAGGTGGCGCGGAGCTCCTCCGCGGAGAGCGCGCCGCCGCTCGCGAAGTAGCGCTCGGCGACGCGGCCGACGGCGATGGTGGTGGCGAAGGAGGTGACGGCGCCGAAGAGGCTCCCCCAGCCGGGCACGAAGCGCGCGAGGTTGTTGAGCGCGACGCGCATGCCGGCGCTGCCGACGACGCCGCCGAGCAGCGATCGCGCGGCCTGCTCGTCCATCTGGTGGCCGTAGTACTGGCCGATGTCGCGCACGAGCTTGACCTGGAAGCCGACGACCGCGAGGTCGGTCAGGATGGTGACGCCGGGGATGGGCAACGCCCCGAGGCTGGCGCAGAGGACCGCGTACTTCAGCGTGTCCTCGCGCACCTCGACGTCCCGCTGCTCGGGGTCGTGGATGGGCTTGATGCCCGTCGGGAGGAAGGTGTCGCGCGTCTCGCCGAGCACCTGCTGCACGAGCGTGGCCTCGCCCTCCTCGGGGAGGATGCGCTCGAGCAGCGCGAGCTCCGCCTCGGAGGGGGCGCCGTCGGCGTGGGCCATGACGAACGCGGCGTCGTGGACCTGCTGGCGGAGCGCGCGCGTGTCCAGCACGGCGAGCTCCTCCTCGAGCGAGACGTGGGCCTGCAGGAGCGCGTCGAGGTCGACCTCGCCGGGGAGCGCGCGTGCGGCCGCCTCGAGCGCCGCGCGCTCGCCCTCCTTCAGGCGCCCGTCCGCACGGGCGACACACGTGAGCACCCGGAGCGCGGCGAGCCCTTCGCGTTGTTCGCTGTCCATCCGTTCCTCCGCGCGCGGGCTCATAACCGCGCGTTAGCTCATCTCGCGGATGATACGGCACCTCTTCGGCGTGGCGTGGCACCTCGGCGGCATGTTCGCGACGCCGTTCGTGCTCGGCTTCGTCGCCGCCCTCTTCTTCGAGGTGAGCGAGGTCGCCGACACGTTGCCGATGCTGCTCGCCGTCAGCGCCGTGGTGCTCGCGCCCGCGTTCCTCGCCCAGCTTCTGGGGCTCGTGCTGAAGGTGGGGCGCGAGGCGCGCGGGCTCAAGGCGCGGGGGCGGCTGAACGCGGAGAGCTTCCTCGCGACGGTGCACCGCCACGCGCGCATCGTCACGCCGCGCGGGTGGGCCGTGCTCTTCGCGGGGACGACCTTCCTCGTCTGCGCGCTGGGCATGAAGTGGGCGAGCCTCTCGGTGCTCGGCGTGCTCGCCCTGCTCCTCATCTACGGCGTGGTCGGCGCCACCTCGTTCGTCAGCACCTTCCTCGTCGGGCAGTTCGAGGCCGGGCTCCGGCGGCGCGGATCGATCGAGCGCGGGATGACGCCCGCGGTGGTGCTCGCCGGCGAGGCCGCCGAGGAGCGGTTCACGTTCCGGCGCGTGCCCGTGCCGCCGGGCTTCTACCTGCTCGTGGAGGACGCGCTCCCCGCGCGCCTCGGGACCACCTCGCGGTACTCGGTGGGCGCGGGCGCGAAGCGGCAGGAGCTCGTGGTGGGCGGCCGGCTGCGCCGCTCGCCGCGCGGGATGTACGTGCTCGGGCCGGCGGAGGTGTACTACCAGGACGTGCTGGGGCTCACGCGCATCTCGCTGGCGTCGCTCGCGACGTGCGAGCTGAAGGTGCTGCCGCGCTTCCGCAACCTCGACGTGCGCGAGCCGCCGCGCAGCAAGCTCGACGCGCCCGACGTGCTCACGAAGCCCCACCGCTTCCCGACCGAGGACCACTTCCGCTTCCGCGAGTACGCCGCGGGCGACGACACGCGCCGCATCCACTGGAAGCTGTCGATCCGCACGGGGTCGTTGCAGGTGCGCCAGCCGGAGACGCGCGAGATCAGCACGAAGACGGTGCTGCTCGCGCTCGACGGGTACCTGCCGCGCGGGCGCATGCTGGACGACGCGGTGGGGGTCGAGGAGGTGCTCGACCGGCTCGTCGAGACGTGGATCTCGCTCGCGAAGGAGCTGGTCGAGCGCGGCGACCGCGTCACGCTGGTGGCGGCCGCGCGGGACCCGAAGACGGGCGTGCCCACGGTGGAGGTGCTCCCGTGCGCGAAGGGGGGCCACGCGCGCTGGCAGGACCTCGGCGCCCGCGTGGTGTGGCAGGGGGGCTTCGACCTGCCGCAGCTGCTCGCCGAGGTGGGCCCGGACCAGCACGCGATCGTGGTGTCGTCGCGCTTCCAGGCGCCCCCGCCGGCGCCGTTCGGGGGGCAGTCGCTGACGTGGGTGTTCCTGCCCCCGCAGGACGCGCTGGGCCCGCGCGACCCCACGCTGCTCGAGGCCCTGCACGGCTCGCCCGTGGGCGCGATCGCGTGGCTCTTCCGCCTGCCCCACCCCGCGGGCGCCGACGAGAACTCGCTCGCGGGGCAGCTCCGGCACGTCACGGAGACGAACGGGCGCCTCGCCGCGCGCCGGCGGCTCCGGGCAGTCGCGCGTGCGAACGGCGCGCGGACGCTCCAGGCGCTGATCGCGCGGGGCGACGCCGTCTACCGCCTCGAGCCGGGCGTGGGCACCCACCGGCTCGTCGGCCTCACCGCGGGGAAGGCGAAGGGGATCGCGGCGTGAGCGTCTGGCAAGAGCTCAAGGAGGCGATCGTCCCGGTGGTCGCGTACTGGGCGTGCCTGCTCTACGCGTTCGGGACGTTCTGCGCGGTCATCCTGCTCACGGAGGGGCCCACCCCCGACAACCTCGTGGCGCTGGGCATCATCGCGGCGTGCACCATCCCCGGCGCGGCCATCGGGCAGCTCTTCGCCTTCCTGCGCGTGCGCGGGTGGATCCTCCTCGTGTTCTCCGCGTTCTGCTGGGCGCTGGCGTTCGGCGCGGGCTTCGCGATGGCGGCGGCGGGGACGGTCGGCGCGTTCGTGTTCCTGATCCTGTTCGTGTTGCCCATCGCGCTGACCGGCGGCGTGTGGAGCCTCGACACGAACCGCGCGTTGTGGGCCACGTGGCTGCCGCTGCTCTTCGCGACCTCGACCGTGATCGTGTGGTCGGAGTGGCGCGACAACGACGCCGCGTGGTTCGCCGGGCAGAAGTGGGCGATCTGGGACGTCGCGACGCTGGCGGTCCTCGGGACGATGGTGGCGCTGCTCCTGCTCTACCTCGTCGCCCGCGAGACCCACCGCCTCGCGTTGTGGCGCCGGGGCCCGCGGGCGCCGCTCGCGCCCACCCTGCAGGAGAAGGGCGCCGCCCGGCCGCGGCTCACGGTGCTGGGCGCCGTGGTGCTCGCCGGCATGGCCGTCGTGCTCACCGGCGCCACGGCCGTCGTCTCGCCCTACCTGTGGCGCACGGGCCCGGGCGACGAGCCCGACGACGACCCCGTCGAGAACCCGCAGCCGCAGCCCGAGCCCGACTACGGCGAGCCCATGGACGAGGGCGACGGCGCCTTCCTGAAGGCGATGGGCGAGGTGATGGAGAAGGTCGCCGAGGCCGCGAAGAAGTCGGGCGGCGCGATCTGCTCGATGCTGACGGCGTTCCTGCTCTTCGCCCTGCTCGTCGCGGTGTTCTGGCGGCCCATGAAGCGGCTCTTCGTGTTGCGCCATTTGCGCGACCCGTTCTGGAAGGTCACGCCCACGCAGCGGGTGGAGCAGGGGTGGCGCCTCGTGGAGATCGCGCTGTCGGACGCCGGCTGTTTCCCGCGACCGGGGGAGGACGCGGCCGGGCTCGCGCGGCGCGCGGGCCCCGTGCTGCGGGAGCTCTCGCCCGTGGAGGTCCACGGGCTCGAGGACGCCGCGGCGGTCGCCGACCGCGTGCGCTTCGGGCTGGGCGTGTCGCCCGAAGACGTGGCGGTCATGACGCGCTTCGCCGCCTGGGCCCTCGACACCGTGTGGGAACGGCTCGACGACCGCAGGCAGATCGCGGCGATGTATCGGGGCCTGTAGGGCTTACTGCGGCGGGGCGGCCGGGGCCTCGGCGGCGGCGCCCGCGGTGGCGTCGGCGGGGGCGGCGGCCTGTGCGTTCAGCTTGGCCTCGAGGGCCTCGATGCGGGTCTTCAGGTCGGCGAGGTCCTTCGCGCGTCCCTCGTCGAGCTTCGCGGCGCGCGCGTCGACGCCGAGGAGGCCGACGGTGGCGTACATGATCTCGCGGTGGAGGTAGACGCCGTAGGCGATCGACAGCAGCGAGAGGATCACGGCCACCGAGGCGACGGTGGGGAGGTTCTCGGGCGAGATGATGGGCTTGGACTCCGACATGGCGACTCCGTGGCGCGATCGCGAGCGTAGGACGCCGCGCCCCGCGGAGTCAATCGCAGACGTCGTCGGTCACCTGGAGCGCGTCGATCCAGTGGTAGTTGGTCGCCTGTCCCGTGCCCGCGGTGAAGCCCACGTAGGCGGGAAACTCGAAGTTGCCCTCGAAGTCCTGATCGATCCAGGTGACGTCGTCGATCGTGACCGTGACGTGGGGCGCCACGACGTCGACCACGACATGGTGCCAGCCGTTGTCCTCGAGCTCGTCGACGGGGACGTAGGCCTCCCAGCTCACGAGGTCGCCGTCGAAGGTGAACGCGATGTGGTCGCGCTCGGTGGTGTCGACCTCGTTGTTCTTGAACGTGTCGAACTCGATCGACCAGCCGGGGAGCGCGGGCCCCGCGGTGCAGGTGGAGCCGCCGCCGTAGCCGATGCCGCACCCGTTGCCGCCGAGGAACGTGTCCATCCGGGTGGTGTCGAGCGCGGTGAGCGAGATGCCGTCGGCGCCGGTGCCGTCGCCCATGTAGACGTAGAAGTCGATGTTCACGAGGCTCGCGTCGACCTGCTCGCTCGTCTCGAACGCGGTGCCGACCTGGTTGAGCGTCGTGTTGTCCGTCAGCTGGAGCCAGCCGTTGGTCTCGTCGTAGAGCGCGGTGCCCTCGAAGTGCCAGCCAGTGAGGCCGAGCGCGTCGTAGCTGGCGATGCCCGCCTGGCAGACGGTGACCTGGTACGTGCCGACGTCGCCGCACGTGTCGGTCGCGGTCAGCGTGATGGTCTGCGGGCCCATCGTGCGCGCCTGGGCGGTCCACGTGAAGTTGGTGGATCCGTCGGGGTTGCCGGTGCCCGAGGTGAGCACGCCGTCGAGGTCGGAGGACCACTCGACCGCGATGTCGACGGGGAGGTCGAGGTCGTCGAGGATCGTGCCCGTCAGGATCACGTCCGACTCCTCCTCGATGACGTCGCCCTCGCCGGGGGAGGTGATGGTGACGACCGGGGCCTTGTTGCCGTCGGCCTTCAGGTCCATCACGTAGGTGCCCTCGTCGGGATCGTCGCTGACGATCGTCAGCGTGCCGGGCCCGTCCTCGGCGTGCAGGGTGACCTTCTTCGAGCCGCCGGCCTCGATCTCGAAGGGCGCGCCGGGATCGTCCATGGTCCAGCCCACGCCGTCGAGCGAGACGCGATCGACGTGTAGGATTCCGAGGCCGTCGTTGGTGATGGTGACGATCTGGTCGTTGTCGCCGCAGATCCCCGAGACGTCGAGCGACGCGGGGTCGACGAGGATGTCGGGATCGCCTGCCTCGACCTCCTCTTTCTGCGTGTGGAAGCCCGAGTCCTGGACGCACCCGAGCGTGGGCGCGAGGGACAGGCACACGAGTAGCCGGCGGGTCATCGGCGCATGGTAGCACGGGGTTTTGCACCCGCGACGGCTACCAGTTCATGCCCTCGGGGCCGAGGTAGTAGTCGCCGCCGATCGTGACGGCGCCGCTGTAGAGACCCCAGTACTTGTAGCTGTAGGGCACATTCGCGGCGAGACCGAGGTCGACGCGCCCGTCCTGGTCCTGCTCGTCGTGACCCTTCGCCGCACGGAACTTCAGGCCGAAGGTGGCGACCATGAACTGGAAGGGCTCGCGGATCTCGGGGGCGCCGAGGTACTTGAAGTTCATGCTCGACTCGACGAAGGCCGACACCGTCTTGTTGGCCCGCAGGGTCGCCGACACGCCGCCGAAGTAGCGGGCCGCGAAGGGGTCGCGCAGCTCGAGGTCGGTGGCGAGCTGGGCCTGCACGTCGAGGCCCTCGAGGAAGTCGAAGCGTTTGCCGGCGCCGATGGCCGGGCGCATCGCGAACGACGTCGGCACCGTGTAGATCTTCGCGTCGAGCATCGCGGTGAGCAGGAAACCCGTGCGGACGGACTTGATCAGCGAGTACTTGCCGCCGGCGTCGATCACGAACGACCAGGCGGGGCCGTCGTAGTAGAAGGCCGCGTGCGCGGAGGCCTCGCGCAGGATCGCGTACTCGACGTCCACGCGCGGGTTGAAGTGGTTGGGGATGCCGAGCTCGGCGGACACGGAGATGTGGCTGCGCGGGTCGACGCCGAAGAACTGGACGGGCTGGGCGAAGGTGATCTCGCGCTTGGCGAGGTCCTCGGTCTTGGCGCCGCGATCGCTGCCGGGGACGCGCTCGCCGAAGAGCTCGGCGGAGAGCTCCTCCATGCGGGCCTCGATGCGGTCCTTGAAGAGCGACTTGGGGTACTTCTGGAGGTAGGCCTCCCACTGGACCATCTCCTCGTCCGGGCTCATCTCCTTGACCTTCTTCTGCATGGCCCGGTAGAGCTCGGCGGTGTCCTCGCCGGGGCCGCGCGGCTTCACGGTCTCGGGGGCGTCCTCCTCGTCGCGGAAGTCGAGGTCGTCCTCCTCGGTCTCGGTGAAGTCCTCGTCGTCCTTCGGCTCGTCGGCCGGCGGCTCGCCGTCGTCCTCCTCGAGGCGCTTGATCGGCTCCTCGTCGGGCTCGCCGGCGTCCTTGAAGGCCGACTCGTCGATGGGCTCCTCCTCCTCGATCTCCTCGTCGTCGTCCTTGTCCTTCCTGTCCTTCGCGAAGGCGGTCGCGGGCGCGGCGAGGAGGGCGAGGATCGCGACGGGGGCCAAGAAACGACGCATGCGGGGGCTCACCGGGTCGGGGCGGAGGATAATACCAGAGCGGCCCCGACGCGACGCCCCGATGGAACGCCTGCCTGCCGACGTGGATCCCGTCCTCGCAGCGCGGGCCGAGGAAGTGCGCGCGTTCCTCGTGGAGCTGCGCGGAGGCTCGCCGTTCCTGTCGCCCGTCGACGGCGCGCTCCTCGTCGACTGGCTGGAGGAGGGCGTGCCGTTGGGCGCGATCCTGCGCGGCATCGAGGCCACCGCCGAGCGCCGGCGGGCGAAGCGCGTGCGGACGCCTTTTTCGCTGAAGAGCTGCAGGGGCGAGGTCCAGAAGGCCCTGCACGGCGGACGCCGCGCGCGCGCGCCCGGGGTCTCGCCCGCGGAGGGCGGCCTCGAGGGCGAGGCGCACGCCGCGCTCGCCGCGCTCGCCGAGGCCGATCCCGCCGCGCGCGCCGACGCCGCCTGCGCGATCGTGCGCGCCTTCCACGCGCGCGCATGGGAGGCGGCGAAGGGCGAGCACCCCGCGCTCCTCGCGGCCGCCGCGGAGTCGCTCGCCGATCTGCGCGAGGCCGTCGACGAGGCGACGTTCGCCCAGCTCTGCGAGGAGCACGCGCGCGACGCCGTCCGCGCGCGGTACCCTGCGATGTCGATCACGCGCGTGTGGGAGGACCTCGGGCTTGGAGTGGCATGAGGGCTACGAGATCGTCGCCGAGGGCGGGCGCGCCGTCGCGCGCCTGCTGCCGCGCCCGCCGTGCCCGTACTGCGACGACACGGGCGTCCGCGAGGTCGACATCCGCGGCGCGCGGCGGGTGGGCAAGTGCCGCTGCCGCCGCCTGCCCGACCGAATCGCGTTGTGGAACCACGCGGGCGTGCCCGCGCGCCACGCCGGCTGCACGATGGAGACGTTCGACCGCGACCTCGACGGCTCGCGCATCGGCTGGACCTACACGCGCGCGTGGCTGGACGACTACCGGCCCGGCCTCACGCAGCGCGGCTTCGTGCTCGAGGGCAAGCCGGGCCGCGGCAAGACGCACCTCCTCTGCGGCGTGGTTCGCGAGCTGATCTTCCGCCACGGCGTGTCCGTGCGCTTCGTCGAGTTCACGCACCTGCTCGCGCAGCTGCGCGAGGGCATCGGCCGCGACGACCCCACCGCCACGGCGCTCACGCCCCTCGTGAACGTCCCGGTGCTCGCCATCGACGAGCTCGGCAAGGGCCGCAAGACGGACTGGGAGAGCGCCGTCGTCGACGAGATCGTGACCCGCCGCTACAACACGGGCGGCATCCTCGTGGGGACGACCAACTTCCCGTCGAAGCCCGAGGCGCCCCCTCGCGCGCGTGACACCCTCGCCGTCGCCGGCAGCGAGTCCCTCGGCGAGCGCCTCGGCGAGCGCGTGTTCTCCCGGCTCGCGGAGACGGTCAAGTTCTTCCCGGTCAAGGGGGAGGATTTTCGGATGATGAAGAAGTAGCATCCGGGCGATGTGGCTCCTCCTCGCCTGCGCTCGCGACGCCGAGCCGTCGAAGCGGCCCTCCACGTCCAGCGACGACCCCGGCGAGATCGAGTGGGACGCCGACGGCGACGGTTTCACCAAGGAGGAGGTGGGGGGCTCCGACTGCGACGACGGCGATCCCGCCGTCCACCCCGACGCGGACGAGCGCTGCGACACCGAGGCGGACGACGACTGCGACGGCGAGGTGGGCGAGGCCGACGCGGTCGACTGCGAGACCTTCTCAGTCGACGCCGACGGCGACGGCGCGGGTGGGACGGTGTCCTACTGCGCCTGCATGGCGCCGCCGGGCACGGTGGCGGGAGGGTGGACGGACTGCGACGACACCGACCCCACCGTCCAGGAGGTGTGTGTGGGTTCGGGGGACCACTCCGTCGGCGAGGCCGACGCGCAGGTCGCCGCGCTCCACGCGGAGCAGACCGTGGTGGAGGTGGGAGACCTCGACGAGGACGGGCTCCCCGAGGTGGCCATCGTCGGCGGCTGGCGCGCGGCCGCGTTCGAGCTGCCGCTCGCCGGGGACCGGGATCCCCTCGCGCCCGACTACGGGCTCGACGCCGGGGTCCGCAGCGCGATCGGGGTGGCGCACGCCGCGGACTTCGACGGCGACGGCGCGCGGGAGATCCCGTGGCGCTCGCCCACCCGGCTCGGCTTCGCGACGCCGAGCGCGGGCTGGCTCTCCGTCGACGAAGCGGACGGGACCGGGGTGGTCGGGCGCGTGGAGGCCCACGTCACCCTCGGCGACGCCGACGCGGACGGGCTCGCCGAGCTCGCGCTCGTCGAGGCGGGCTTCGGCGTGTGGCTGGTCGAGGCGCCCCTGCCGGAAGACTCGGGGCCGGCCCACGTCGCGCTTCCCCCCACCGGTGAGTTCGGGGCGATGCCCGTCGCCGTCTCCGTCGACCTCGACGGCACCGGGATCCTCGACCTCGTCGTGGGGGACGCGGCCGCGCTCGTCGACGGGGAGTCGCGCGGCGCGGCGCACGTCGTGTTCGATCCGCGGCCCTACACCGACGCCGAGGTCGACGTCACGCTGGTCGCGCCGTGCCTCGAGTGCCGCCTCGGCGAGGGGGTCGCCCGTGCCGGCGACGTCGACGGCGACGGCCGCGACGACGTGCTCGTCGTGTCCCCGGGCGGCGAGGGAGGCGGCGGGGGCGTGTACGTCGTGACGGGCGACGCCGTCTCCGAGGACATCGGGGACGTCGCGCTCGCCATGTTCACCGGCGAGCCGCTCGCGCCCGCGATGGCCATGTCCGCCGCGGACCTCGACGGCGACGGCGAGGTCGACCTCGCGGTGGGCGCGCCCACGGCCGACGTGCTCGCGCCGGACGACGGGGCCGTGAACGTCGTCTTCGGCCCCATCGCCGGCAAGCTCGGCCCCGCCGACGTCGACGGGCGCTGGTTCGGCGACGCGGGCGACGGCGTGGGGTCCGACGTCCTCGCGCTGACGGCCAACCCGGACGACGCCTGGTTGTGGATCGGGTCCCGCTCGCTGACGAGCTGGGTGGTGACCGCGGGCGCGCGCTGACGGGTTCGCCCGTCCGGGCGGCCACCGTCGCCCCGGATTAGCGCCCGGGGGTGGACGCCGTCGCGACCTTCCTCGCGCAGATGAGCTGGGCCGAGTGGCTCGGCGCGATCACCGGCCTGTGGTGCGTGTGGCTCGTCGTGAAGGAGCACCCGCTCACCTGGCCCGTCGGCATCGCCAACAACGCGTTCTGGCTCGTGCTCTTCTGGCGCGCGGGGCTCTTCGCAGACGCGCTCTTGCAGGTGGTCTACGCGGGGATCGCCGTGTGGGGGTGGTGGAAGTGGCTCCACGGCGGCGAGGGCGGCGGCCCGCTGCGCGTGGCGCGCGCGCCGCGACCGGTGCTGGTGGCGGTGGGGTTCGCCGTCCTGTTCGGGACGGTCGTGCTCGCCGGCGTGCTCGCCACGTGGACGCCGTCGACGGCCCCCTGGCGCGACAGCCTCACGACGTGCCTCTCGCTGGGCGCGCAGTACCTGATGGCGCGCAAGCTCCTCGAGAACTGGTACGTCTGGATCGTCGCCGACGTCCTGTACGTCCAGCTCTACCTCGACAAGGACCTGCTGCTCACCGCCGTCGTCTACGGGGTGTTCCTCACGATGTGCCTCGTCGGGCTGCGACGGTGGCGGGAGGCGCTCGCGTGAGCCGCGGCCTCGTGGTCGGCAAGTTCTGGCCGCCGCACGCGGGGCACCACCACCTCGTCGCGACCGCCGCGTCGCGGGTGGACGAGCTCGTCGTGGTGGTGGGCGACTCGCCGGGCGAGACGATCCCGTGGCCGCTGCGCATGGCGTGGCTGCGCGAGGCGCACCCCGGCGTGCGGGTCGAGCGCATCGAGGACCGCTGGCCGGGCGACTCGATCGGCTGGGCGGCCGCGTGCCTCGCCGCGTTCGGGCGCTTCGACGTCGTGTTCACGTCGGAGGGTTACGGCGACGGCTTCGCGGCCGCGCTCGGCTGCCGCCACGAGTGCGTCGACCTCGCGCGGACGCGTTTCCCCGTCTCGGGGTCCGCGGTGCGGGCGGATCCCTGGGCGTGCTGGGCGATGCTCTCGCCGCCGGTGCGCGCGTACTACACGTGCCGCGTCGTGATCGTGGGGGCCGAGTCCTCCGGCAAGACGACGCTCGCCGCGCGGCTCGCCGCCCACCTCGGGTGCGCGTGGGTGCCCGAGTACGGCCGGACGTACTGCGAGGACCTGCTCGCCCGGGGCGAGCGCGTGATCGACCGCGCGTGGGCGTCGCCCGAGTTCGAGCACATCGCCGCGCGGCAGGCCGCCGACGAGGAGGCCGCCGCGCGGGCGAGCGGGGGCTGGCTCGTCTGCGACACCGACGCGTTCGCGACCGCCGTGTGGCACGAGCACTACCTCGGGCGACCCCACCCGGGCCTGCTCGCGTGGCGGCCGCCGCCCTCCGGGGCGCGGCGGTTGTACCTGCTGGCGTCGCCGGACACGCCGTTCGTACAGGACGGCCTGCGCGACGGCGAGCACCGCCGCGCCGCGATGGACGCGCGGTTCTCGCGCCTCCTCGAGGAGCGCGGGGAGGCGTTCGTGCGGATCTCGGGGGGGTGGAAGGAGCGGTGGGAGCGGGTGGTGGGGGTCGTGGCTGCCGGAAAGTGGGGGACCTGACGGTCAGGTGGCGAGAATCCGGTTGGGGTGGCCGGAAAGTCGGAACCTGACGGGAAGGTGCCGAGATTCCGGTCGTGGCTGCCGGAAAGTGGGGGACCTGACGGGAAGGTCCCGAGATTCCGGTCGTGGCTGCCGGAAACTCGGAACCTGACGGAAAGGTGCCGAGATTCCGGTCGTGGCTGCCGGAAAGTGGGGGACCTGACGGTCAGGTGGCGAGATTCCGGTCGTGGCTGCCGGAAAGTCGGAACCTGACGGAAAGGTGCCGAGATTCCGGTCGTAGCTGCCGGAAAGTGAGGGACCTGACGGGAAGGTCCCGAGATTCCGGTCGTGGCTGCCGGAAAGTGACGGTCAGGTGGCGAGATTCCGTTCGCTACCCCCGCCACTCCTCCGCCTTCCCGTCCCCCCCGAGCGCCTCGTCGATCACGACGCGCACCTCGGCCTTGAGCATCGCCGCGAACCCCTCCCGCAGCCGCTCCACGTCGGTGCGCGCGGTCGGCCGCACGCGCAGCTCGAAGCCCCCGCCCGCGGGCCCGAACGAGAACGCCGCCACCGGCGTGGTGTGCAGCACGTGGGCGAGGTCGACCGGCGTGACCGGGCAGCCGTCGCCGGCGCGCCACCACACCGGGCGGCGCCCCACGAAGCCCTCGAGCACGCCGTCGCGGAGCGCGGCGGAGTCGCCCGTCCGATAGCGGACGAGCGCCAGCGACGGGTTGCGCCCGCCGGTCACACACACCTCGCCGCGCTCGCCCTCCGGGAGCGCCCGCCCCTCCGCGTCCACGATCTCCACGAACAGATCGGGGCACAACAGCTCCAGCCCGCGCGGGGACGTGGCGGCGACGGGGCCGGTCTCCGTCGTGGAGTACCAGTCGATCACCGGGCAGCCGCAGCGCGCGGCGAGCTCCGCGGCGAACGCCGGCGACAGCGTGGTCGCCGTGGAGATCAGCGCGCGCGGGCGCACGGGCAGGTCCCAGCCGAGCATCTCGGCGAACGAGACGGGGTCGCCGGTGACGAGCTGGGGTTTCACGTCGGCGAAGAAGGCGCGCGCCCGCGCCGGCGACCACGCCCCCGCCTGCAGGTTGACCTTCACGAAGCCGGCGCCGCCCCACTGCGAGATCGACGACGCGAACGTCCACGTCCGGCGCTGCGCGTTGACGTGGGCGACGACGAGGTCCGGCCCGCGGTCGAGCGCGATCCCCCAGCGCCGGAGCGCCTCCTCGATCAGCACCCAGCTGCACGCGGTGGCGACCGGGTGCGAGGGGATGGGGAGGGCGACCCCGGAGGTGCCGGCGGTGTCGTAGCGGATCATCCGGTCGAGGTCGGCGTCCGTCGGCACGAACAGGTGCACGCGCGTGGCGAGGTCGGCCCGCGAGGACGTCGGCTCCTCGCGCTCCAGCCAGGGCACCGTGGCTCGCCAGCGCTCGAGCGGCGTGTCCTCGAAGCCGCGGGCGACGCGGCCGAGCGAGGCGCGGAACACCTCGACGGCGGCGAGATCGCCGGCGACGAGGCGATCGCCGATGTCGTGGCTCCACGGCGGGGCGTCGGGGTGCTCGCGCAAGCCGCGCCACCTGGCGGCCGCGGCCTCGCCGCCCGTGCCGGCCGACGGTCCCATCGCCGGGCAGGGTAGCACGCGGGCGACGGCGCCCTCGCGACCCGACGGCGGCGTTACAATCGAGGCATGAGCCCGATCGCCGACCGCGCCCGCGAAGCCGACCGCGCCGCGGCGGCGGCGACGACCCCGGAGGAGCGCATCGCCCTCGCGCTCCGCCTCGGCGAGCGCGACGCGCGGGTCTACGCCGAGGCACACGGCGTCTCGATGGAGGAGGCCCGGCGCGTGCTGCGCGAGAACCGCCGCCGCGGGCGCACGCCCTCGCGGTGCGCGTGAACGTCCCGGCGACGCTCGCGCGCGAGGGCGTCCCGTTCGCGCTCGTCGGCGCGGTCGCGATGGCCGCCCACGGGCACGCGCGCTCCACCGAGGACGTGGACTTCCTCGTCGCGGACCGCCGCGTGCTGGACCCACGCGCGTGGCCCGGCGGCGAGGTTCGCGTGGGCGACGCCGCGGACCCGCTCTCCGGCCTCGTGCGTTACCCCGGCGTCGACGTCGTCGTGATCGCCGGCGCCTGGGCCGCCGGGATCGTCGCCCGCGCCGGGGCGCTCGCGGTCACGCTCGACGGCGTGCGCGTGCCCGTCGCCGAGGCCGCCGACCTCGTGATGCTCAAGCTCTACGCAGGCGGGCCGCTCGACCTGCGGGACGCCGAGCTCCTCCTGCTCGATCCGGGCGTCGCCGAGGCCGCCGAGGGCCGGCTCGTCGGGTCGCCGGAGGTCTGCGCGCGCAATTGGGGGCGGCTCCGTCTTTAGCGGTACGCTCGCGGGCGATGCCGCCCCTCCCGCCGAAGGACCCCCGCCAAGTCAGCGCCACCCCCACGCTCCCGCGCCCCGGCGCGAAGGGCCGGAGCTTCGACGTCGCCTCGCTCTACGACGGGCCGGCGCGCGTCGCCGAGGGCTCGCCCGCGCCCGCGGTCGCGCTCGACGACAAGATGCGGCAGGCCTACTTCTGGATCGTCAACCACGCGATCGTCACCCCCTACTACGACATCGAGATCAACGACGCGCAGCCCCAGCGCTACACGTTCGGGGGCGTCGGCACCGAGGTGCGGCTCCCCACGGCGCAGTCGTACAGCTCGTTCGTGCTCCTGCCGCTGCTCACGTTCGCCAGTCGCAAGCGCTGCCTGTTCGTGGGCGGCCCGGGCCGCGGCAAGACCGCCTCCGCCATCCTGATGGCGATCCTCGCCGGCTACCCGCTCGACGAGGTGCGGCGCGCGATCCAGCACGGCCAGCCGCAGATGACCATCGCGGACCTGCTCGGGAACCCGCTCCCGAAGGACCTCGTGGAGGCCACGCGGCCCGAGGACATCCGCATCGCCTGGCGCAAGTGGCTCGGCATGCGCGTGAAGATCGTCGACGAGTACAACCGTATCCCCACGCGCACGCAGTCCGCGCTGCTCACGCTCATGGCCGACGGCTACGCCGAGATCCTCGACCAGACGATGGTGAGCCCCGAGAGCGCGTGGTTCCTCACCGCGAACGACGACCTGGGCGGCGGCACCTACCAGGTCATCGAGGCGCTCAAGGACCGCATCGACGTCGTGGTGAAGGCGCTCAACTTCAACCCGCGCTTCCTCGACGAGCTCTGCGCCCGCGTCGAGGACCGCGTGAAGCCCGAGTCGCTAGTGCCGCCCGAGATCGTCTTCACCCCGGAGGAGCTCGACCGCGTCTACGGCGAGATCCTCGCCGTGCCCATCCCCCGCGACGTGCGGCGCCGCATCGAGTTCTTCGCGGCCCAGTTCGACTTCTGCGACCTCGCCGCGCGGGACCTCGAGTACAAGTCGAAGGACACGATCCGGCTCGCGGGCCGCACGCTCTCGTCGGTGTGCGCGCAGGACTGCGGTCGCGACAAGACGCGCGCGCTCTGCTCGCAGACGGAGAACGGCCTCTCCGTGCGGTCGCTGATGACGCTCATCTCGTTCGTGAAGACGCTCGCGTGGTTCCGCGGCTCGCCCGAGGTGCGGCTGCAGGACGTGCGGCAGATCGTCCCGTGGGTGCTGCACGAGAAGCTGAACCCGAACCAGACCTCGCCGTTCTTCGACCAGGACGGCAAGAACGTCCTGCGCGTGGACCGCGTCGCGTGGATCCGCGAGCTCTTCGACCTCTCCAACGCCGAGTTCGCCCGCCTCGACCTCGACAGGGACGACCCGCTCGCCGAGCTCGACGCCGCCTTCGAGAAGGGCCTCGACGGCGTGCCCGAGCCCGAGGTGCGCCAGCGCATGGCGACGATCGAGGCGATGTTCGCGAAGCTGGCGAAGGGCACGAAGCTCTACGCGCACGTCCACGCCGACGTGCTGAAGCTGAAGTACTACCACCAGCGCTACTCGAACTACCTGCGATGGCTGCAGTGGGCGTGACGGGGCCCGCCGCGGACTGGCTCCGCGCGCACCGGGAGGACGTGAACCGGCGGTTCCGCCTCGCGACGCGCCGCTGGCCGCGGATCGAGGGCGACGCCGTGCTCGACGGGCTCGCCCGCGCCCTGCCGGCGCTCGCGGGGCCCGGCGGCGAGACGTTGTGCGGCGTCGTCGCCGACCTCGTGATCCTCCACGCGGGCCGCGGCACGCTCGCGAACCCCGGCGTGGGCGCGCTCCTCGACGAGGCGTTCCCGGCGATCCGGCCGGCGCTCGTCGCGGAGCCCGCGCTCGCCGCGTCGTTGTCCAACGCGGTCGAGAACCTCGGCGACGACGGGCTCGCCTTCGCGCTCGCGCTGCGCGATCAGGGGCCTTCGCTCCCGACGCCGGCCGAAGTGCGCGACCTCGGCGCCGTCCTCGCGTGGCGGCTCGGGCGAGCCCCGCTCCGCGACGACGCGATCGCCGCCGCCGCGCGCCTGCCGCCCGCGGTCGCGCTCGCCGCCCTCGGGCTCGCCGGCTGGGACGTCGCCCGCCTCCCCGGGGTGCTCGACCTCGCGCGGAGGGACCCCTGGGCCGATCCCGCCCAGCCCTCGAGCGGGTGGCGGGTCCACCACGTCGGCGCCTTCGAGGCGTTCGGCGGGGTGTTCCGCGAGCCACCGCGCGTGCTCCCCGGCGGCGACCGCACGAACGTCCTCGTGGTCGAGGGCGGCCGTTTCTGGCGCGTGGTCGCCGATCGCTTCGGCGCGGTCTGCCTCCCGGCGCCGGCGACGGACGCGCGACCCCAGGCCCCCCGCGCGCCGGGGCTCCTCGACGCCTTCCGAAGCGCCCCGACGGGCCTCCTCCCCGACGGCACCTTCCGCGACGAGCGCGGCGCCGTCGCGCTCCCGGAGCTCGCCGGCGCGACGAGCTGGGACTTCGCCGACGGCCGGCTCGCCGCCACGCTTCCCGACTCCTTCCGCATCCGCGTCGTGACGTGGACGACCTGAAGGCCTGGCGCGAGGCGTGGCCCCACGCGCTCGCCGCGTGGTCGTCGTACACGCAGCTGCGCGACCCGCGTTTCCTCTCGGAGCCCGACGAGCTCGCCGAGCACGGGATGGACGGCCAGCTCGCGGCCATCCGCATCGCCGATCAGCTCGTGATGATCAACCTCCCGGAGCTGCGGCGGCGCGGGCTGCACGTCTTCCCGCTGGCGATCCTCGCCCACGAGGTGGGCCACCACGTCTACGTGCCCGGAAACCGCACCGACCACGGGCGCACGATCGCGGCGATGGCGCCGATGCTGGAGGGGCTTCGGCCCGGGACCGTGCACCTCGTCGCCAACCTGTACGCGGATCTCTTGCTCAACGACCGCCTGCAGCGCGGCGGCGTCGACGTCTCCGCGGTGTACCGGCGGATGCAGGAGACCTCGGGGCCCGACGAGCCCGGCGCGGTGTGGCGCCTCTACACGCGCGTGTACGAGCACCTCTGGCGGCAACCCGCGCGCTCGCTCGGCCCCGGCGTGGACGGCGCCGAGATGGACGGCGACGCGCGCCTCGTCGCCGAGCTGGTCCGCGCGCTGGCTCGGACGTGGCTGCGCGGCGCCCGGCGGTTCGCCGCCATCCTCTACCCGTACCTCGCCCGCGATCAGGAGGGCGATCGCGACGCGTTCTGCGAGCGCGGGCTCCTCGACACGAAGGACGCCTGCGACGGCGTGCCGGACGGCCTCACCGACATCGACCCCGACGAGCTCGCCGACGGCCTCGACCCGGGCGAGCCCGGCCGCGACCGGAAGGGTTCGGGCCGCAGCTGCCGCACCCCCTGGGAGTACGGGAAGCTGCTCGAGACGCTCGGCGCGAAGGTGACCGCGCGCGAGGCCACCGCGCGCTGGTACCGCGAGCGCGCGCTGCCGAACCTCGTGCCGTTCCCCGAGCGACCCGCGCCGCGCGCGGTCGAGCCGCTCGCCGAGGGCTACGAGGGCTGGGCGATCGGGGACGAGCTCGAGGCGCTCGACGTCATGGGCTCGGTCACGCTCGCGCCGCGGATGATCCCCGGCGTCACGACGGTGCGGCGCGTGTACGGCGAGTCGCCGGGCGAGGACCCGAAGAAGCTCCCGGTCGACCTCGACCTGTACGTCGACTCGTCCGGCAGCATGCCCAACCCCGCGGTGGAGGTGAGCTACCTCGCGCTCGCCGGCGCGATCCTCGCGCTCTCCGCGCTGCGGGCGGGCGCGCGGGTGCAGGCGACGCTCTGGTCGGGGCCCGGGCAGATCGAGACGACGCGCGGGTTCGTCGCCGACGAGAAGCGCCTCCTCGAGGTGGTGACCGGCTCGATCTGCGGGTCGACCGCGTTCCCGGTGGGGCTCTTGCGCGACACACACGCCGCCCGAAAGCCGAGCGATCCGCCCGTCCACGTGGTCGTCATCTCCGACGACGGCGCCGACACGATCCTCGCCGAAGGCGAAGGCGTCGTGCGCGACGTGCTGGACAAGGCGCGCGGCGGGGGCACGATGGTGCTCAACATGGCGAACTACCAACGCTGGGCGGCCGCCGATCCGCTGCTCGAGATGGGCTGGCGCATCCACACGGTGCGCGACTGGGCGGAGCTCGTCGCGTTCGCGCGCGCGTTCGCCCGGGAGACGTGGGGATGACGAGCCTCCAGTCGCTCACGACGTGGCTGCGCGAGCGCCCGCCGGCGATCCGCGCGGACACGCCGATCCGCCCGATCGCCCGCGACGTGTGGGACGCGCTCTACGACACACCCTGCCCGGCGAGCCTGCTGGATGCGCTCGGGAAGGCGGGGGCGCGCCACGCGGCGTGGGCGCGCGCGGGGCTGTGGCTCGCCTGGCACCCCGAGCTGCGGGTGGATCCGGTGCCGCCGCCCGCGCTCGTCGCGTTCCTGACCAACCGGCTCGCCCGGCTCGCGCCCGTCGCCGACCCCGCCACGCTCGACGCCGAGCCCGAGCGGGCGGAGGAGCTCGTGCGCCTGTTGTTCGCCTGCGCGGATCGCCGCCTCGCCGGCGAGTCCGCGGAGGAGGGCGAGGCGCGGCTCCGCGAGGTCGACTCCTTCGAGCGCCGCCGCGTGCTCGACGCCGCCGCCCAGCGCGAGGCGCACGCGCGGAAGGTCCGTGAGGCGCTCGCCCGCAAGGCCGCGGAGGAAGCCGCGGCGAAGGCGACGCGCGAATGAAGCCCTTCTCCATCCTCGTCACCCAGTGCCTCCAGGAGGACTTCGTCCGCCTCGTGGCGCGTCACGACCCGCTCCCGAACAAGCTTCACGTCGGGCACGACGAGGCGAGCCGTCTGTTCGGGCCCGATCCCGAGCTCGGCCCCCTCGCGCAGCTCATGCGCTGGGCGCGCGCGCAGGCGCCCGAGGACCTCGGCGTGGTGCACGTCCGCGACTGGCACGACCCGAAGGACCCCGCGCAAGCCGAGCACCTCCGCCGCTTCGAGGCCCACTGCATCGCCGGGACGAGCGGCGCGTCGCTCGTGCCCGAGATCGCCAACGGGCTGACCCCCCGCGAGCGCGTGGTCGACGCGATCACGCTCTCGGACTTCGAGGGCACCGCGCTGCCCGACACGCTGCGCGCGCTCGCCGCGGGCCGGCCGCTGCGCGTGGCGGTCGTGGGCGTGTGGACCGAGGCGAAGGTCACGTTCCTGCTCTACGATCTCAAGACCCGCCTCGGCGTGGACGCGCTCGCCACCTGCTCGGCGCTGTGCGCGTCGTCGAGCCGCCAGCACCACTTCGCCGCGCTCGACCAGCTCCAGCGCATCCTCGGCGTGGAGGTGTTCCACTCCGTCGACGAGCTCGTCCGCTGGCTCGCCCCGGACGCGCCGCTGCAGGTCGCGGGCCCCGCCGAGCTCGGCCCCGCGGTGGAGTGCGAGCCGCCGCTGGACGAGACCGACGCCGCCATCGTGAAGCTGCTCTGCCGCGACTTCCGCGCCGTGAAGCTCGCGCGGCTCGCCGGCGGGTTCTCGGGCGCGCTCGTGTTCGGCGTGCGCGGGCTCGACCGGATGGGGCAGGCCACCGCGCCGAGCGTGCTCAAGCTCGGACCTGCGCGGATGATCGGGATCGAGCGCGCGAACTTCGAGCGCGTCCAGCCCGTGCTCGGCAACCGCGCGCCCCAGCTGCTCGGGTGCGTCGAGGCGGGCGGCCGCGCGGGGCTGCGCGTGGCGTGGGCGACGATGGGGCGCGAGCGCGTGCGCACCTTCAAGGCGCTCTGGGAGGCCGGCGAGCCCGTCGCGCCGGTGCTCGACGAGGTGCTCGGCGAGATCCTCGGGCCCTTCTACGAGGCGGCGATGCCCGGGCCGCTGGCCCCGTTCGTCCACTACGGCTTCCGCCAGTTCGCGCACACGGTCCGCCCGGCCGTCGCCGCGCTGGGCGAGGACCCCGACGCCGACACCTTCGTGTTCCCCGGCGGGGTCACGCTCCCGAACGTGGTGCGCTTCTACGAGCGCGCGTTGCCCTCGCTCCCCGATCTGCCCGGCGAGACCCACCTCGTCGGCGTGGCCCACGGCGACCTGAACACCGCCAACATCCTCGTGGACGGGCGCAACAACGTCTGGGTCATCGACTACTTCCACACGGTGCCGGGCCAGCACGTGCTCAAGGACGTCGCGAAGCTCGAGAACGACCTGCTCTTCATCCTGACGAAGCTGCCCGACGAGGCCGCGCTCGCCGAGGCGATCCGGCTGACCGACGCGTTGCGCGGCGGCGACGACCTCGCGGCCCTGCCGTCGCCGGAGCTGCCGGACGGGGTCGGCGAGCCCTTCCGCCGGACGTGGGACACGCTGCGGGAGCTGCGCGGGCACGCGGCGCGCATCGCGCGCACCGACAAGAGCCCGTGGCCCTACCGGATCGCGCTCCTCCGCTACGCCGTGCACTCCTTGTCGTTCGACGAGTGCTCGCCCTTGCAGAAGCGTTGGGCGCTCGCGACGGCGTGTATGTACGCGGCGGACGTCGAGGCGAACCTGCGTCGCAACCGGCGCCTGCGCGTCGACTGGGTGCCGATGGACTTCCCGGGGCGGCTCGGGATGACGCTCTGCCCGGGCCGGCGCGACCTCGGGCGCGACCTCGGCGAGGACCTGCGCGTGCTCCGCGAGGAGGGGATCACGCACGTGATCCCGCTGCTGGGGGCCGACGAGCTCGCCGACCTCGGCGTGGCCGACCTCGGCGCGCGCGTGACGGCGGCGGGGATGTACTGCTGGCCCTTGCCGGTGCGCGACCAGGGGGCGCCGTCGCCGCGCGAGACCTCCGCGCTCGTGGAGGACGTGCTCGCGGTGATGCAGGCGGGCGGGCGCGTGCTGCTCCACTGCCGCGGCGGGCTCGGGCGCACCGGGACGATCGCGGCGTGTGTCCTCGTGCGGCTCGGGGTGGAGCCGGACGAGGCGATCCGCGTGGTGCGGACGGCGCGGCAGTCGAGCCGGTGTGTCGAGAACGCGGCGCAGGAGGGGTTCGTGAGGGGGTTTCGGTAGGGGGGCGTCGGGACCCATCTGGCTGGAAGCCTCGCGGTCGTGCATGCTGGCGACCATGCTCGCTTGGCTCCTGGCATGTGAGCCGGACGTCGTGACGCCTCCCCGGCAGGACGCGGACGACACGGGCGGACGCGTCGACTGCGACGGCGATGGGTGCGGCTTCGACGCGACGAACGAGTGCCAGGACCACGACACGGACGAGAACAGCCCCGACCTGCCCGAGGTCTGCGACGGGAAGGACAACGACTGCGACGGCGCCGTGGACGAAGGGGTGACGGTCTCGCTCCACGGCGACGCCGACGGGGACGGCTTCGGCGACCCCGCGACCGCCACGGAGGGCTGCCCGGGCGATCCCGGGATCGAGGACGGCACCGACTGCGACGACGCGGACGCCGGCACGTTCCCCGGCGGATCGGAGGTCTGGGGGGACGGCGTCGATCAGGACTGCGACGGCGTCGCCGACGGCGCGGACGTCACGAATGCCGCCGTGTTCCTGCCCGGCGAGCACGCGGGCGACTCCGTCGTCGCGGTCGCGACGGGGGATCTCGACGGGGACGGCGACGACGACCTCGTCGTGACGGCGTGTGGCCGCAGCGAGTGGTGGGGGAAGGTGTACGTCCTGCTCGGGCCGGTCTCAGGCGACGACACGTTGTCGTCGGCGGAGGGACATGTGGCCGGGACGGAGTCGTCCCCGGTCGGCTGCGCGGTCGCGGTCGCGGGAGACGTCGATGGCGACGGAAACTCCGACATCCTCGTCGGGGCGGCTCCCAGCTTTGGGGGCTGGGAGTCGAGCGACGGGTCGGGCGCATGGCTCCTCTCCGGTCCCGCGCTCGGCCTCGACAGTACGGACGAGGCCACGCTCCTGCTCACGCCCGACGGGCCCGCCGACGCGGCCGGCGTGGCGGTCGCGGCGGGAGACGTCAACGGAGACGGTACGCCCGACTTGATCGTCGGGGCTACGCTTGCCGACGAGGGGGCCCCGGACGGGGGCGCCGCCTACGTCGTCTTCGGGCCCCGCGACGGGACACTCGAGCTCGCCGACGCGGATGTGACGGTGACGGGGCAGACAGCGTCCGGACTCGTGGGAGCCTCCGTCCGCGCCGACGCCGACTTCGACGGCGATGGGCTCTCCGACGTGGTGATCGGCGGGCCGCGCGAGGGGGGGGCCGAACTTCCCGGTCACGTGAGCGTCTTTTTCGACCCGGCGCTCGGAACGCACGCCACGTCCGACGCCGACGTCCGACTCGAGGGCGCGCGCTACGACAGCGCTTTCGGCCGCGCCAGCGCGGCGGGGGACCTGGACGACGACGGCCTCGCGGACCTCGTCGTCGGCGAAACGGGCGTGAACGGGGGGATGGTGGACGTCTACCCGGGGCCCCTCGCCAAAGGGCAGGAGCCCGCTTCGCGGGTCTACGGCTCCGCGCCGACAGGTGCGTTGGGCACGTCCGTGGCGGTACTGCCGGGGACCCGTCGGATAGTCGCGGGCGCCCCGGCCGAGGAGGGCGGCAAGGTCTACGTCTTCGAGAACCTCGCCCCGGGGACGTGGACGGAAGACGCGGCCATCGCACGCTGGGTGGATCCGACCTGGCCCGACTACGCGGGCCAGCGCGTCGCCACGGGCGACCTCGACGGCGACGGGCTCGCCGACGTGCTCTTCGGGGGAAGCGGATACGCGGACGAGTCGGGGGCGATCTGGGGATTCCTCGCGCGCAGGTAGCGTCGACTCCGTCGTCGCGCGGACGTGGAGTGGCGTCCGCCTCTCCGCGTCGGGAGGGGGCGTCACGGTGAGGGCCCAGCCCCTGTGCGGACGCTCTCCGTGTCGTGGGTCGACCCTTTTCCGAGCCGGAGCCAGACGACCTCGGGCGGGTGGCCGTCGGTGCGACAGGTGCAGAGCGAGCCCGCGACACCACCCCGGTCCGGTCTACGATGGCCGGATGGGCAACCGCGCCTTCCTCCCCGCGATCCTCACGCTCGCCGTCGGCTGTCCGTTTCCGTGGTCGAGCGAGGACAAGTCGTGCGAGCCCCTCGCCCGCGACCTGTCCGTCTCGCGCGACGCCGACGTCCCCACGTTCGCGACGATGTCGTTCACGATGGCCGAGCCCGGAGACGTGACGATCCACGCGACGGCGTCGGACTCCCCGGAGGTGGCGGGCCCGTCGGGGGAGGGGCTCGAGGGGGAGGTGACGCTGCCGCTGCGGGGGATGCGGCCGGACAGCGAGTACACGGTCCACGTGACGGACGCGGCGGGGTGCGAGGCCACGGCCGAGGTGACGACCGGAGCGCTGGAGGGCGAGCCGGTGGCGCTCGATTCGGGCGACGAGGCCGGCACCCACGTGGGTTTCCTGGTGCTCGGCTGGTTGGCGACCGGCACGGGGGCCGGCGGCGTCACGGTGCTCGACCGCGAGGGCGGCGCGGTGTGGCACCACGGCCTCGAAGGCGGCGTGTCGTTCGCGGAGCCCACGCCCGAGGAGGACGGGCTCCTCGTGCTCCACGAGGAGGGGATCGAGACGGTCGACTGGACCGGCGCGATCGGCGTCGAGGTCGCGATCGAGGGCGCGCACGGGACGGCCACGCAGGACGTGTCCGGCGTCCTCGCGGCGGCGCTCGTGCAGGTCACCGAGGAGGTCCCGGGAACGGGGGCGGCCTGCGGCGAGGAGACCGACGAAGTCGTCGGCGAGACCATCGTGGCCGTGGGGACGGACGGCACGGTGACCGAGGTGTGGAGCTCCTTCGACCACTGGGGGGTCGAGTGTGGGGTGTTCGGCCCCGTGTCGGGCGGCGCCGCGCTCGCCTCCGTCGACTACGACCCGGGCCGGGACCAGTGGCTCGTGGCGTCGTACGACGAGGGCGACCTCGTCTGGATCGACCGCGGCACGGGGGAGGAGGTCTTCCGGGTCGGCGCCTCCGCGAAGGCGGACTGCGCCGTGCCGCTCGAAGGTCCCGCCGCGGCGGAGTGGACCGATCGTGGCGTCGCCCTCCTGGACACGGGCGGCGGACGCGCGATCGAGCTCGAGGTCGACGTGGACGCCGGCACCTGCGCGATCGTGGAGGAGTACGCGGTGGGCGTCTCGACGACGTGGGGGGACGTCGACGTCGTGGACGGGCGCTGGTACACGGCCTGGGGCGATCAAGGGACCGTCCGGGTCTTCGAGGACGGGGCGGCCATCTGGGAGGGCGACGTCGATTCGGCGGCCTCGGACGAGCTCGGGGGGGTGATCGCGATGTCGATCGCCTGGCTCCCCGACCTCTACGGCGGCTGATCGTGGGGGCGGGTGCACCGCTCGCCCGACCTCGGCCTTCAAGGTGCGTCGACCTCGGTGGCGAGACACCTCCCGGAGTGGTGCAGGGTCGACGGACGCGTGGCCGGGGCGCCGATCGGGGCAGAGCCGGCGCGAGTGTCGCCGCGCGGGAGCAGAGTCGGTCCGAGTGTCGCCCGGGAGGCCGCGTAGATGGCCCGGCCTCTCCGTGCCGACGAGCGAAGCTGCATTTTCGTGGCCTCCGGGCGCGCGTGCGGGGGGCGCCGCGACACTCGGAGGGGCTCTGGTCCGCGCGCGCGACATTCGACCGGGCTCTGGCTCCCTCGGGTAGGATGGCCCTCCCATGTTCCTGATCCTCGCCGCATGCGAGCGCGACGCGGAGCCCGACCCGCCGCGCGTCCCCGACGACACGGCCACGCGCGACAGCGGGGACAGCGCGGACGTCCCGCCCGATCCCCCCACGCTCGCGGCGATCGATCCCACGTTGGGCGACACGCTCGGGGGGGTGACCGTCACCGTGACGGGGACGTCCCTGCGCGACGCGACCGCCCTCACGATCGGCGGCGTGGACTGCGTCGACCTCGTCGTCGCGGACACCGCCGTCACCTGCACCACGCCCGCGCTCGACGCGGGCGCGGCCGACGTCACCGTCGTCACGCCCGGGGGCAGCGCGTCGCTCGCCGGCGCGTACGAGGCCTGGAGCCCCGTGCAGATCGAAGGCGCCCGCGTGTACACGTCCGCGGCGGGGCTGACGCTGGACGAGCCGCGGGGACCCCTCTGGACGTGGGAGCAGACCGCGTCGGAGGGGCCCTGGCACCCGCGCGACGGCGCCGGGCTCGTGTGGTTCGCCGACAAGCTCTGGATGCTCGGGGGCTGGTACGGCACCGCCGTCCCCGAGTGGGGCGGCCAGACCACCACCAACGAGGTGTGGTCCTCCGACGACCTCGGCGCCACCTGGGTCGCCGAGCTGGCCCACGACGCGGCGCCCCCCACGAGCGGCGCCGGCGCGCGTTGGTCGGCGCGTCACACCGCGGGAATGCTGGTTCACACCCACGACGGGGTGCCCTGGATCTACGTCATCGGCGGCGATCCCTGGCCGGTGGTCGCCGACGTGTGGCGCTCCGCGGACGGGGTGACGTGGGAGCAGGTGACCGCGGACGCCGAGTGGGGAGGGCGTTTCTTGCACGTGGTGGGCAGCTACGACGGCGACCTGTACGTCATGGGAGGGCAGACCGACCTGTACGACCCCTCCACCTGCCTCGCCGACGTGTGGCGCTCCGAGGACGGGGGTGTCACCTGGGCGCGGCTCGACGACGCGCCCTGGGCGCCGCGCGGCATGGCGTACAACGCCGTCGAGCACGACGGCCGGCTCTGGCTCATCGGCGGAGGCACCTACGACGACGCGCCGCGCAGCTTCTACAACGACGTCTGGGCCTTCGACGGCGCCACGTGGACCGAGGTGTCGCCGGACGGCGCGGCCCCCTGGCTGGATCGCCAGTACCACAACACCTACGCCGCGGAGGGCGAGCTCTGGGTTTCGAGCGGGTACGGCTCCGACGGCCAGAACCACAACGACTTCTGGCACAGCCCCGACGGGATCTCGTGGACGGAGGTGGCGGACACGCCGATGGCGCCGGGCCACGCCGACGGGATCGCCGTCACCCCGTACGGCGTGGTGCACGCGAGCGGCAACGCGATGGACACAGAGGTGTACCGGATGATCGCCACCGAGGGCGCGATCGCGTCGGTGTGGTCGGACCAGGGGGCGGACGCGCTCGACCTTCGCGCGCCCGCGCCCGAGAGCCGGCCCGTGGTCGTGGGCGACGCCTTCGACGACGAGGACGGCGTCTGGCTCGACGGCGCGTCGGCGTACCTGCAGCTCGACGCCTGGGACCCGCTGCCGGCCGGCCACAGCGTGTTCTGGGTGGGCCGGACGGAGAAGCAGGTGGCGTGGTGGGACAACGTGAACCCGTCGATGACCGTGGTGGGCGACGTCAACGGGGCCTGCCGCGTGCAGGCCGGGTACAGCGAGGACCAGATCGAGCTGGTCGTCACGGACGCGACGGGCTCGTGGAGCGAGGGCCACGTCCTGCGGGGCTCGGGCCAGACCGACGGCGAAGCCCGCCTCGTCGGGTTCACCCACGACGTCGACGGCACCGTCGTCGCCTGGGTCGACGGGGTCCGCGAGGGCGACCCCGCGACGACGTCCTACGACGCGACGTGGACGGGCTGGGACCTCGTGGGCGCGGGCTTCTCGACGGGCAGCCGCGCCCAGGTCATGCTCGGGCTCGTGGTGGTGGTCCCGGCGGTGGTGTCGGACGACGACGTGGCGAAGCTCGCGACCTTCTCGCGGAAGTGGGGGACGGCGGCGCGCTGACCGCGAAGGGTGGGGCGCGCGCAGGGCGACGGACGCACCGACCGCGAGCCGTGTTGCATCCGACGGCCCTTTCGGCGGCCGGACGCCCGGTTATGCGCAAGGGGCCCGGAGACCCGTCTGGACCCGTCCCGCATTCTCGCCGCCGAGGACGCGCTCGCCGCGCGCTACGGCGTCACGATCCGAACCCACCACGTGGACGTCGAGGCGCCCCGCGCGCGGGTGCGCGTGCTCGAGATCGGCGAGGGCCCGCCGGTGTTGTGTGTCCACGGTTCGCCCAACGCCGCCGCCGCGTGGATCCCCCTGGCGGCCGCCATGCCCGGCTGGCGGTGGCTCCTGTTGGAGCGTCCCGGCGCCGGAGTCAGCGGGACGGCCGCGTGGGGACCGAGCCATCGCACGGACGCGCTCGCCATCTCGCGGCGGACGCTCGACGCGCTCGACGCGCCCCGGGCACGGGTGGTGGGGAGCTCGTTCGGGGCGCTCTATGCGTTCGCGCTGGCGCTGGGTGCGCCGGAGCGGGTCGAGAGGCTCGTGATCGCCGGCTGCCCCGCGGGGCCCACGTTCGTCGCGATGCCACCGATCTTCCGGGCGCTCTCCGTCCCCTGGCTGCCGACGCTGCTCGGCTCCTTTGTGCCCACCGACCCCGCGTCGATCCGGGGCATGTGGCGCGACATCGGGCACGGCGCGACCATCGACCGGGGGGGCATCCCGGACGAGATGTTCGATTGGTACGGCACGCTCCTGAAGGAGACGGACACGATGGCGGGCGTGGTCGCCGAGGTTCGGGCCGTGGCGACGCCGTTCGGCTACCGCGCGGGCGTGCCCGTCACGGAGGAAGATCTCGCGCGGATCGTCGCGCCCACGCTGTATCTGTGGGGCGACCTCGACAACTTCGGCTCGCCCGACCAGGGCGAGCGCATGGCGGCGGCCACGCCCGGCGCGCGGATCGAGCGTTTCCCCACGTTCGGGCACCTGCCGTGGATCGACGATCCGGCGCTCGTCGCGCAGCGGTTGAGCGCGTTCTTCGGGTGACGCCCCGGGGCCGCGACGTCCGCCGGGCCCGCTACTCCGCGGCGTAGCTCAGCACCTGACCGGTGACCGACCCGGGGTGCGTCGCGAGGCGATCCGCGTGGCGAACGGCCACGACGGCGCCGCCGCGCGAGCGCCCGTCGCCGTCCACCGCCGCGCACGTGAGCAGGTCGCACCGAGGGCAGGTGAGGCGATCGAGGCCCGTGGGCTGCACCCGCACCGAGAGCCCGTCGTCGCCCGCGCCGGCGGCCTCCCACACGGCCCCGGCCTGCGACTCGGGGTCCCAGCCCAGCGCGTGGCTCGGATCGGTGTTCCCGAAGAAGCAGCCGGCGCCGCCGCCGCGCGCGGCGAGGTCGGCGAGCACGTCCCCGCCGCGCCAGACGTCGGCCACGAGGGCCTCCCCGTCCGCGTAGAGGACGAGGGCCGCGTCGGCGTCGAGCTCTGCGTCGAGCTCGAGCACGCCGAGCGCCTGGCCGGAGACGATCGCCGACTCCCCGACGATCATCGCGTCGCCGGCGAGCTCGACCGACACCGGGCGCGCGCCCGCGTCGGCTTGCGCGCGGATCTCGGTCTGGGGCGGCTCCACGAGGTCGATCGCGCCGATCTCCGCGGAGGTGGTGAGGGCGAGGACGAGGGTGGCGAGCGTCATGGGCGCGGCTTGTACACGCGTCGGGCGGTTCCGTCTACTCCCCGCGGCCCTCCCCCAACGCCCCGAGCTTCCCCGGCGCCAGCTGCGAGTACAGCCGCGCGATCCGCCCGCCTTCGACCTCGCACGCGAGGGTGAAGCGGGAGGGCATGCGGCCGCGGCTCGCCGGCAGCTCGCCGAGCACGGTCAGGAGCCCGTTGCAGCGGGTGGCCG
>JBMOQZ010000365.1:0-5909 GCA_049322475.1 Myxococcota bacterium
TCGGCACCTGACCGGAAGGTGGCGAGATTCCGGCAGCCACGACCGGAAAGTCGGCACCTGACCGGAAGGTGGCGAGATTCCGGCAGCCACGACCGGACAGTCGGCACCTGACCGGAAGGTGGCGAGATTCCGGCAGCCACGACCGGAAAGTCGGCACCTGACCGGAAGGTGGCGAGATTCCGGCAGCCACGACCGGAAAGTCGGTCACCTGACCGGAAGGTGGCGAGATTCCGGCCTCCGCCCCCCGGCCGATTGCCCCCGCCCGCGCCCGGCGTCACGGTCGGCCGTGCCCAACCCCCACGTCCGCGTCCTCACACGCTTCTGGGCCGTCGTCTTCGCGATCTTCGGGCTCGGCGTCGCGCTCGCGCCCGACCTCGTGGCTCGGCTGATCGCCTGGGAGGGGGCGCTCGTCGGCCTCGACGGGCCCGTGGAGCCCGGGAAGCTGGTGCACGCGCTGGCGATCTCGCTGATGGCCTGCATCACGGTCGGCGCCTGGACCGGCGACGCGGACCGCGCGCTGATGGCGGCGAAGCTCACCAGCACCGCGGCGTTCGCGTGGCTCGCGCTCCGCGCGCCCGCGTGGTGGGTCGCGGCGGCCGCGGACGGGTTCGTGGCGCTGACGCTCGCGATCGCCGCGCGGCGGGGGCCGCCCGCGCTGCTGCACCGCTGGGTCGCCCGCGTCGGCGGCGGGAGCCCCGCGCGCGCATGGGCCCGGGCGAGGCGCCTGCCCGAGGACCTCGTCGGCGTCACCGCGATCGTCGACGACGCGATCGAGTGGCTCGGCCCCCTCCTCCTGCTCGGGAGGCCCGCCCGCGCGTCCACGTTGTCCGACGCGGACTTCGATCGCCTCCACGAGGCCCTCCTCCACCACCGCTGGGCCGCCGTCCGCGGCGCCGCGGTGCTCGCCCGCTCGCCCGTCGCGGAGACGCGCTGGCCCGGCGAGACGCCGCCCGACCCCGGCCACCCCCTCGCGAACCGGCCGAGGCCCCGGGGCGAACGCTTCGACGTGATCGTGATCGGCTCCGGCGCCGGCGGCGCCCCGCTCGCGTGGCGGCTCGCGCGCAACGGCCTGTCCGTCGGCGTCGTGGAGGCGGGCGACCTCGTCCGTCCCCGCGCCCCCGAGGCCGCCGTCGAGCGCCACTACGTCGCGCAGGGGACCGTCGCCGCCACCGGGGGCGGCATCGTGCTCGCCGCCTCGGCCGTCGGGGGCACCACCGCGCTGAACTCGGGCACCTGCCTGCGTCCGCTGCCGGCAAGGCTCGCCGAGTGGGACGCCGCCGCCGGCACCGACTTCGCCACGGGCGCCCTCGACCCGTGGCTCGACGAGGTCGAGGCCCACATCGGCGTCGGCGTGCCGCCGCGCACGCTGCTCCCGGAGGTGACGCGCCGCTTCGGGGACGGGCTCGCGCGGCTCGGCCGCGACGGCGCGTTCGTGCTCCCGCGCAACTCGCCCGACTGCGCCGGGATCGGCCTCTGCTGCTTCGGTTGCCCCGCGGGCGCGAAGCGCAGCACCGACCGGAGCTTCCTCCCCGGCGCGCTCGACGCCGGCGCCGAGTTGTTCTCGCGGACGCGGGCGACGCGCGTGCGGGTCGACGGCGAGGTCCGGGTCGAGGTCGAGGGCCCCGAGGGGGCGCGGACGCTGCGCGCGGGGCGGCTCGCCGTGGCAGCGGGCGCGCTGGGCACGCCGGCGATCCTGCGGGCGAACCGGCTCGGCGCATGGCGCAAGGCGGGCGACGCCCTCCGCCTCCACCCCGCGACGAAGGTCACGGCGGTCTTCGGCGAGCCGGTCGGCGGCCACGGCGTGCCGCAGGGCCTCGGGTACCTGCCGCCCGAACACCCCCGCGTGACGCTGGAGGCGATCCACGTGCCGGCGCCGTCGCTCGCGCCGGTGCTCTGCGCCGCGGGCGAGCGCCACGGGTGGTGGATGGACCGCTTCGACCGGCACGGCACCTTCGGCGTGATGATCCACGACCGCGGCGAGGGCCGGCTGCGCCACGTCGCGGGGCGGCCCGTGCCTTTTTACTCGCTCCATCCCGAGGACGCGGCCGACATGGCCGCCGGCGTCCGCCTGTGCGCCCGCGCGTGGCTCGCCGCGGGGGCCGAGCGCGTGTTGCTCCCCGTGCTGGGCGCGCCCAACGAGGCCGGCAGCGTCGCCGAGCTCGATGCGCTCGCCTTCGACGCGCGACACCTGCAGTGGGCCGCGTTCCACCCCCAGGGGACCGCCGGCATCGGCCGCGTGGTGTCGGCCGACCTCCGGCTGGCCGAGCGCGTCGACGTGTGTGACGCTTCCGTCCTGCCCGGCTCGCCGGGCGCGAACCCGCAGCTCACGATCATGGCGCTCTCGCTGCGCCTCGCCGACCGGATCCTCGCATGACCCCCGCCCCCCACGAGACCGTGGTGCTCGCCGACGGCCGCGTCGGCTACGAGTCGCACTACCTGAAGGGCAACAGCCCGGACGGGCAGCGCGCCTTCTGGGTGAAACACACGCTCACCCGCAAGGCCGACGGCGCCACCGTCCTGCAGCTCTGGTGCGTGCGCTTCGAGCGGGGCGCCGCGCCCGACGTCTGGTACGAGGAGCGCGCCTGGCCCGCCCTCGGCGACGGCCCGCGCATCGACGACGACGGGCTCGAGCTCAGGCCCTCGCTCGCGATCGGCCCGGTGTGGGACCTCAAGATCGCGGGCGGGCACCCGCTCGTGCACCTGCCCGACCTGCTCTACGCCCGGCTCCTCCCGACGGCGAAGGTGCTGACGCCCGCGGCCGGCGCGCGGTTCGAGGGCGTCGTCGGCGACTGGCGCGTGGGCGGCTGGGTGGGCTGCCGCGGCCACAACTGGGGGCGCCGCCACGCCCACCGCTACGCCTGGCTCGCCGTCGACACGCCCGTGGTGATCGGCGGCTTCGTCGCCCAGCCCCGCGAGGGCTGGCCCACGATCGGCCTCGTAGCGCCGCCGCGCCGGATGGGGCTCGCGAAGCTGCAGCCCGGCCGCTTCGAGTACGCCGGCGTCGTCGCCACCGCGCCCCCCGAGTCGTTCGTCCAGCTCGACTACCTCGGCCCCGACGGCGAGACGGTGCCCTGCTTCTGCACCAAGTTCGCGACGGTGACGGTGGACGGCGAGGTCGTGTCGCAGGCCGGCGAGCTCGAGTTCATCGGGGTGTCGGTGGCCTGACCTCGGGGTGTGTCCCGAGGAAGCGCGCGAGGGCGAGGTCCGCCCGGCCGATGTGCTCGCCCAGCCACGCCGTCACGTTCCGGCGCAGCTCCAGCGCGAGCCGCGGGCTCCCACCTTCCCGCTCGAAGGCGCTCCGGAGGCGGGCGAGCTCCTCCTCGAGGCGGACGTGCTCGGCGCAGTGGGCGGGGAGCTCGGGGTAGCCCGTCCGCGCCATCCACGACTCCTCGCGCGCGAAGTGGTCCCGGGCGTAGCAGGAGAGGAAGTCGAGCATGGGCTCCACCTCCTCGGCCTCCCGGCGCTTCGCCATCGCGACCACCAGCAGGTCCAGCTGCCGGAAGATCGCCTTGTGGTCGTCGTCCAGCTCCTGCACCCCCGTCGCGAGATCCGGGGTCCACACGATCGCGCCGCTCATGGGCGGAGCGTACCGGACGGGCACACGTTGTCGAGGCGGGCAAACGGCCGACCGTCAGTCCTTTCGCCTCCACCCGATCCACACCGCCACCGCCACCATCGGGATCGCCACGAGGTCGGTCGGGTCCTGCTCGACGTGCACCGGCCGCCACGCGCCGCGCACGGGCGCCTGCAACAGACCGAGCCCCCAGCGGTACACCTCGACGAACGGCGTGGTCTTCACGAGCGCGAAGACCACCGCCGTGGCGATCGCCGAGGCGACCAGCACCCGCCGGTCCACCCGGCGCGTGAAGAGCTCGACGAGCCCCTGCAAGAGCAGCGGGAAAAACAGGAGGCCGGCGAAGTCCGAGAGCTTCCCGGTGACGAGGCCCGGGTACGCCGCCTTCCCCCAGTGGTCGTTCGCCGCGAGCACCACGATGGCGGCGATCGCGACGGGGTGGAGCAGGCCTTCACCGGGGTGCACGACCGATACGTATCATGTGTATCAGTGATACATGCGGATGTATCACTGCTCGAACGGCAGGATCTCCACCGCCACGCGCGCGTCGCCCTCCTCCACGCCCTCGGGCCAGGTGCCGTAGGCGTCCACGTACGCGAACGCGGTGAGCTCGCGCGCGTCGGCGCCCGTCGAGAGCACGAACACGTCGACCTCGCGCCAGCAGAGGCCGTCGGCCTCGGGCTCCGCGCAGTCGGCGAACAGCTCCCACAGGCCCACCGAGAAGCCGCCGGACAGGTCCCGCGCCTCGCGGACCGTCAGGGTGTCGCGCACGACCTCCCCGCTCGGCAGGACGGCCTCGACCTGCAGCGGCCCCTCCTCGCCGTCCGCCCACCGGACGCCCACGCCCGGCGCGGCGGCGGCCGCGACGTCCGGCGTGACCCCGATGCGCGCGGTGTAAACTAGCTCGCCGCCCGCCTCGACGAGGGTGGGCTCGCCCTCCGCGGCCTCGTACTCGGTGTAGTCGTACGCGGGAGACGTCGCGACCGCGACGACGCTGGCGACGGCGAGGACGGCGATGGACAGGGGCTTCTGCACGGGGACCTCCGCGCGGGACAGGAAGCAACGCCCGTGCCAGCGAGGCGGCGCGCGGGTTTTCGGTCCCCGGCGCGCGGGGCCGCGACGGGCGTGTCCGGCTTACGAGAGGGCATGCAGGACGACGAACCGGTCGCCATCCCGCTGGGCGACACGCTCGACCTCCACACCTTCCGGCCCCGCGACGTCGGGAGCCTCGTGCCCGAGTGGCTCACGGCGTGCCGCGAGGCGGGGATGCTGGAGGTGCGGGTCGTCCACGGGAAGGGCACGGGGGCGCTGCGCGCGGGCGTGCTCGCGCTGCTGGAGCGGTCGCCGCTCGTGCGCGCCCTCGCCTCGGACGGCAATTGGGGCGGCGTGACCGTGCGGCTCTGGGACCCGCGCGAGGACGAAGCGCGCGTCCGCGCAATCCTCGCGGGCTCGCCCCGCTTCCGGGCCGCGCTCGGCGCGCTCGCCGCCGTGGGCCCGCCCGGCGCGTGGCTGGGCGCGGGCGCGGTGCGCAACCGGGTGTGGCACGTCCTGCACCACCTCCCGGGCGAGCCCGACGACCGCGACCTCGACGTGGCGTGGCACGGCGCCGGCGACCCCGACGAGGACGCCCGCTGGACGGCCCGCCTGCGCGAGGCCCTCGACGCGCCCTGGGAGGTCGTCGACCAGGCGCGCCACGGCGCCCCGTCCGCGGAGGCGGGCATCGCCCGCTGGCCCGAGACCGCCACCTGCGTCGCCGCGCGCGGCGACACGCTCCTCGCCGCGTACGGCTGGGGCGACGTCGTCGGGATGGTGGTGCGGCCGATCCCGGGCCTCCCCGCGGACACGTGGCGGGCGAGGCTCGCCACGAAGCAGTGGCGGCGCCGCTTCCCGTGGGTGCGGATCGAGCCGGACTGAATATCCTTGCGGGCGTGCTGCTCCTCCTCGCCTGCGCGCCCGCTGGGCCGCCCGCCGAGCTGTCCGGGTGCGACGACTTCGACTGCCGGAAGGCCTGGGTCGTGGCCCGGCGCGACGACGCGGACGCCGCCCTGCGCGCGATCGCCGCGGTGCCCGACGCGGTGGAGGGCGAGGCCCTCGTCAACGCGCTCGCCGCGGCCGGCGGGCGCTGGGGGCGGGACGCCTGCGAGCCGCTCCGGGGCTCGCCCGCGGCGCGTTGCCGCCAGACGGCCGACCGCCCGCACCTGCGCAAGGTCGACGGCGGGCGCCGGACCGCGCAGGCGTGCCTCGCGAGCGCGCCGGAGACGCCCGTCCGCTCGCCGTGGGAGGGCGTCGCCGCGGCGGAGGTGACGTGCGAAGCGGGCCGCGGCGAGGTCGAGTG
>JBMOQZ010000366.1:0-5842 GCA_049322475.1 Myxococcota bacterium
CGCTCGCGCCGAAGGTGAAGCAGGCGCTCGCGCACTACGTGGAGGCGTCGCTCTTCGACGAGGAGCGCGTCGTGCGCGAGGTGAAGGCGCTGGGCGTGCGCTTCGACCGGATCGAGTGCCTGTGGGAGCCGTTCGTGGAGCTCGCCGCCCGCCTGCGCGAGGAGCTCGACGTCCCCGGCATGCGGCTCGACGTCGCGCGCGGCTTCCGCGACAAGGAGCTCATGAAGCGCCGCGTCGAGGCCGCGGGGCTGCGCGTGCCCCACCACTTCCGCGCGCGCACGAAGGAGGAGGTCTGGGCCGCCGCCGACAAGGTGGGGTTCCCGCTCATCGTGAAGCCCATCGCCGGGGCCGGCTCCGCCGACACCTACCGCGTGAACGACGGCGCGGAGCTCGACGCCGTGATCGCGAAGACCGGCCACGTGCAGGAGGTGAGCGTCGAGGAGTTCGTCGACGGCGAGGAGTTCACGTTCGACACCGTCTGCGTCGACGGGAAGCCGCGCTACTTCAACATCGCGCAGTACCTGCCGCGCCCGCTCGTCGCCCGCAGCAACGAGTGGATCAGCCCGCTGATCGTCGCGCTGCGCGACGTCCACGAGCCCAAGTACCGCGACGGCGTCCGGCTCGGCCTCGGCGTGCTCGAGGCGCTGGGCATGGGCGACGGCTTCACGCACATGGAGTGGTACCGGAAGAGCAACGGCGAGGTCGTGTTCGGCGAGATCGGGGCCCGCAACGGCGGCGCCCACCTCGTCGACCAGATGAACTACACCGCGGACGTCGACCTCTACCGGGAGTGGGCGCGGGCGGTGTGCTGGAAGAGCTTCGAGGCGAAGGTCGAGCGCAAGTACAACGCCGCCATCGTGTTCAAGCGCGCCCTCGGGCAGGGCCGCATCACGCGGATCGACGGCCTCGACGCCTTCATGCGCCGCTTCGGCGACGCGGTCGTCGCCGAGCGCCTGCTCCGCCCGGGCGAGCACCGTCGCAACTGGATCCAGACGCTGGTCAGCGACGGCTTCGTCATCGTGCGGCACCCCGACCTCGCCACCTGCCTCCGCATCGGCGAGGCCGCGCAGACCGACATCACGCTGTACGCCGGGGGCTGACCGTGGCCTGGATCCGCACGCCGAAGCCCCCGCCCGACGCGCTGCGCGCCGCGCGCGAGGCCATGCCGCCCGAGTACGGCGTGCCGATGGGCCCGCACGTCCCGGAGGCGGTGCGCCGGGAGAGCATCGTGATGTCCCACGCGCTCGCGCCCGACGTGATGCGCGGCGTGTTCTCGGGCTTCGCGGCGATGATGGCGCCCGACCTGCCGCTGACCCGCGTCGAGCACGAGCTCATCGCCACGGTGGTGTCGGGGATCAACCACTGCTTCTACTGACTGGAGAGCCACGCGGAGTTTCTGCGTCTCGTCAGCACCCCTGAGCTCGCCGACGGCGTCCGGCGCGACTGGCGGACCGCGCCCCTGAGCGACCGCCAGCGCGCGATCGCCGCCTACGCGGACAAGCTCACGCGCGCGCCCGCCTCCGTGACCCGCGACGACGTCGACGCGCTGCGCGCCGTGGGCCTCGACGACGCCGGCGTGCTGCAGGTCGCCGCGATCGCGAGCTTCTTCAACTACGTGAACCGGATGGCCGACGGGTTGGGGGTGGGGCGGTAATCGACGGGGTCGCGGTCGAGGCGTCCGGACCGAACCGGGGGGAGTGCCGAGCCACCCCCCCGAGTTCGGTCCGCGGCGCCGGGTCGCGGGACGGGAACTCGGGCCGACGATCCGCCGTCCGTCGATGTCGCCATCATCAGGCGGCGGTTGCCGGCGGGCCCCGCCCGCGGTTCTCCGGACCGAACCGGGGGGAGTGCCGAGCCACCCCCCCCGACTTCGGTCCGCGGGTGGGCGCGTCCGGGTCCTACTCCCAGAAGCGCGCGCCCTGGGCGTGCCCGTTCGCGGTCGCGCGGTCGTAGTCGAGCTGCGCGGCGCGCAGCCCCGCGACGAGCCGCGCGCCTTCCTCCTCCACGCCCTCGCACCCGGCTTCGACGAGCTTCGCCTCGGCCGCGTCGGTGAAGCCGCGGACGACGTCGACGTGTCCCTGCTCGTGCCAGCGGAGGCGCGCGTGCCACTCGTCCCACTCGGCCACCAGCGCCGGGTCGGCCTCGGGTGGGGGCACCCAGCGCGGCAGGTCCACCTCGACGACCGCGTGCACGCTCGCGCCCGCCAGCGTGCAGGGCGCGGTCGGCGCCCGCACCCAGTCCCAGTGGAGCCGCCAGGTCGTGAGCGACGCGACCGCGACGCCGTCTTCGTCGCGCGGGCAGCGGGCGAGGCAGGACTCGAGCAGGTCGATCCGGTCCACCCCCTCGAGCTCGAACCAGCGCACCTCCGCGCCGTCGAGCACGGGGGGCGAGGGTTCGTTCGGCTCCGGGGGACGCGCGCACCCGAGCAGGATGAGCATCCCCCGACCGTACACGCGGCCGGCCACCCCCCATGCGTCAAGATTTGGCGCAGCGCGGTCGCGCTCGCCGCCCCGCCTCCGCGACTAGCTTGCCTACATGCTCGTCTTTCTGGCATGCGAGGCCGGCACGCCCCTCGTTCGTCCCCGACGGGAGGCCGCGGTCGACGCGATCGCGGGCGAGGGAGACCCGGGCGACGCGCCTCCCGACGCCCCGGCGGTGGAGCTGTTCGACCCCGACGTGATCCCCACGCTGCGGCTCGCGTTGCCGGACGGCTGGGAGGACACGCTCGTCGGGATGATCCCCGAGGACGACTGCGCGCCGCGCGACTTCCTCGCGGGGGACCTCGTCTTCGAGGACCCGGCGACCGGCGTCGTGGAGGCGTGGTCCGACGTCGGCGTGCGCTACCGCGGCCACAGCTCGTTGTGGCTGCCGAACTACTCCGACGGCAACCGCTGGGGCTTCAAGCTCTCGTTCGACGCCTTCGTGCCGGGACGCGAGTTCCACGGCGGTCTGGAGACGCTCAACCTGCTGGGCACCGAGGGCGACTACACGCTGGCGCGCGAGGTGCTCGCGCTGGAGCGGTTGCGCGGCGCCGGCGTGCCCGCGCCGCGCGCCGGCTGGGCGCGCGTCTACGTCGACGAGGAGTACCTCGGCCTCTTCCCGCTCACCGAGGAGGCCGACGACGGCGACTACCTCGCGCGCACGTTCGGCGCGGAGGGCGGGAGCCTCTACGAGGTCTCCGGCTACTGCGGCAACGCCGACCTCGCGTGGTACGGCGACGACCCCGAGACCTACGACGGCTTCGAGCCGAAGGCGGGCACGCTCGAGGAGGACAAGCGCCTCGACCTCATCCCGCTCCTCGCCTGCGGGAGCACGCCCGACGACGCGGCGTTCGAGGCCTGCCTGCCCGCGCGCGCGGACGTGCCGGGCTGGCTCCGCCTCGTCGCCGTGGAGGCGCTGCTCGGCAACTTCGACGGGCTCGGCGCCGCCGGGCACAACTACCTGCTGTGGTTCCCGCCGGACGGGTCGCCCGCGGTGGTGTGGCCCTACGACCTCGATCTCGCCTGGTTCGACAACCCGCTGTACATCGCGAGCGAGAGCATCTTCGACTTCGCGCCCACCTGGGTGCCCGCCGCGCCCGCGCTCACGCGTCGCATGCGCCGTACCTGGGCGGACGACTACTGCGCCGCCGTGCTCGACGCCGCCTGGGACCCGGACGACCTCGACGGACGCATCGAGGACGTGCGCGCCCAGCTCGCGCCCGAGATCGAGGCGGACCCGTTCATCGAGCCGGCGTGGTGGGACGACGCGCTCGACGACCTCGCGCACGCCGCCGAGGAGCGCCACGAGCTCGTGGTGCGGCAGGCCGAGGACTGCTCGCCCCCGGGGTAGCGCGTCGCCGCCGTGACGTAAGCCATGCGCCCGACGCTGGACCGCGCGGGCGAGGGCTACGGTCCGGCCATGATCCTCGCGCTGATCCTGGCCTGCGGGCCCACCGAAGACACCGGCGAGCCCGTCGCCGACGAGACGGGCGACGACACGGGCTCGCCCGACTCCGCCGGCGACACCGGCTGCGCCACGCCCACGTCGTTCTACGTCGACGGCGACGGCGACGGCTACGGCGCGGGCGATCCCGTCGTCGCCTGCCTGGCCCCGGCGGGCACGGCGCGGACTCCGGGCGACTGCGACGACGCCGACCCCGCGACGAGCCCCGGCGCCGCCGAGGTGTGCGACGGCGAGGACGACGACTGCGACGGCGCGGTCGACGACGTCACCAGCATCTCGGTGGACGGTGCCACGCACGCGACGGTGCAGGCCGCGCTGGACGCGGCGGGCGAGGGCGCCGTGGTCGAGCTCTGCGGCGGCCCGTTCGGCGAGGCGCTGACGGCCTCGCGGACGGTGACCCTGCGCGGCGCGGTCACGATCGACGCGGGCGGCGCGGGGCCGGCCGTGACCGTGACCGGGGGGACCTTCCGCGCCGAGGGCCTCACGCTGACCGGCGGCCTGGGCGGCGACGGCGGCGGGGTGGCGGCCGCCGCGGGGGCGAGCGTGGAGCTCGTCGACTGCGTCGTGAACGGCAACGCCGCGACGAACGGCGGCGGCGTGTACGCCGGCTCGCTCCGGCTGGAGCGGACGTCCATCGCGTCGAACACCGCCGACCACGGCGGCGGGATCTACGTCCCCGCCGGCGGGAGCGTGACGCTCGCCGACGCGACGATCACCGGCAACGGCGTCACCGCGTCGGGCGGCGGCGCCTACCTCGACGCGGGCGCGACGCTCGACGCCACCGGCACCGCGTGGGTGGAGAACCGGAGCGACGTCTACGCGGCGGGCGTGTGGATCGCGGACGGCGGCGCGTTCGCCGACTCGGGCGGCACCTTCGAGGCCAACGTCGCCGTCAGCAACGCCGGCGCGCTGCACGCGCAGGCGGCGACGGTCACGCTGGACGGCACGACGTTCACCGGGAACACCGGGGAGTGGGGCGGCGCCGCGTTCCTGTACGGCGCGACCGTCGAGGCGCGCGGCGCCACCTTCCGGTCCAACGTGGCCGAGCTCGGCGGCGCGCTCTACGTGTACATGGGGAGCAGCGTCGTGATCGAGGACGGCTGGGTGGAGGACAACGTGGGAGAGGCCGGCGGCGGCGCCCGCGTGAAGTCGGACGCGTTCCTGTCGTCCGTGAACACGGGCTGGGGCGTGGGCAGCGCCGACAACTCGGCCGACGACGTCGACATCTCCGGCGGCGAGACCTACGGCGACTTCGGCGACGCCGCCACGTTCACGTGCTCCGCCGCCACGGGGCTCTGTGAGTAGGGCGAGCACGCTCCTCGCGCTGGCCGCGATCCTCCCCTTGCTCGCGTGGGCGAACGCCCTCGGCGGCGCCTTCGTGGTCGACGACGTGCCCTTCTACGTGGGCGACGGCGAGCCCCTCCGCGGGCTGACCGGGCCGTTCTGGGCCGGCTCGACCGTGTCGCCGCCCCACCCGCCGCTGTACCGGCCCGTCGCGAGCGTCGCGATGGCGGCCACGCGCGCGCTCTTCGGCGAGCACCCGGCGCCGCACCACGCGTTCGGCCTCGGCCTGCACCTGCTCGTGGTGGGGCTCTCCTTTCGCCTGGCGGCGCGCGTGCTCCCGGAGGTGGAGGCGGCGGGGGCGGCGCTGCTCTTCGCGGTGCACCCGATCCACGTCGAGGCCGTGACGTGGATCGTCGCGTTCGCCCACCCGCTCGCCACGGCGCTCGCGATCGGCGCGGTGCTGCTCCAGGACCGCGGCCGCGCCGCGCTCGCCGCGGTGGCCTCCGCGGGGGCGATGCTCACGGTCGAGTCCGGGTTCGCGGCGCCGCTGCTCGTCGTGGCGTGGGACCGGCGGGCGATCGGCGCCCAGGCCGTCGCCGTCGCCGGGGTGCTC
>JBMOQZ010000367.1:0-5787 GCA_049322475.1 Myxococcota bacterium
CGGTCGAGCGCGTCTTCGAGCGTCTCGTCCACCCAGCCGGCGCCCTCGCGGCGCAGCTCCTCGGCGAGGGGCGTCCACGGGTCGCTCACGACGGGCAAGCCGGCGGAAAGGTAGTCCAGCTGTCGGAAGGAGAGCGCCAGCTCGCGCTCCACGTGGTGGGCGTAGCGATCGAGGGCGAGGTCGGCGCTGGCGCAGAGCGCTTGCCAGTCGGCGCGGGGGAGCAAGCCGCCGTCGAGGCCGACAACCCGCAGCTCGGCGCGCTTGCCGAGGTGCGCTGCCGCGCGGGCGAGGGTGTCGCGCGCGTCTTGCCAGGGCCAGGGGTAGCCGCCGCACACGACGATCGGCTTCCGGCCGCGCTTGCCCCGGGCGATGGGCTCCACGGCAAGGGGCACCACGTGGCCGACCGGTCGCGACACGTCCCAGCCGCAGGCCGCGAGGAGGCCCAGGTAGAACCACCGCTGGCGCGGGTTGGAGAAGAGCACGTCGTCGGCGGCGTCGATGGCGAGCAGGGTGCGCTGCGCGGCGTCCTCCTGCTGGCCCTGCCACGCCGCCTCGAGCAGGCGGGGCGCATAGAGATCCACCACCAGGGGGGCGATGCCCTTCAGGGCGGGCGCTTCCTCGGGCGCCACGCAGAGGATCCAGTCAAAACCCTGCGCCTTGGCCACGAGGTGGCGCGGGCCGGTGAATCCGCCGGGCTCGTCCTGCGCGCGCGCGAGGGTGAGCACCTCGTGACCGGCGCGTCGTAAGGCGCGAGCGTGTTGGGCCGCGCGAATGGCCCCGCCGGTAGTGGGGCCGTCGCGCCCCGCGAGTAGGCAATGATGAACGACGAGGACGCGCACCGGCGGATGATACACCCCCGGCATGGCGCGCCCCCTCGGCGAGATCACGCGCGACGCCCGGATGTGGGCCTCGCGGGCGCTCAACCGCTCGCTGGCGCCTCCGGACTGGTTGAGCGTGAACGTCACGCTCCGCTGCAACCTGTCGTGCGTGATGTGCACCACCTGCTACGACAGCCCCGAGCTGTCGGCGCGCGAGCTGATGGATCTCGTCGACCAGGCCGCAGACTGGGGCGTTCGAGTGTTCAACCCGCTCGGTGGCGAGCCCTTCGTGAGGGGCGACCTCGAGGACATCCTCGCCCACGCCGCCCGTCGCGACATGCACGTGACGCTGACGACGAATGCGACGCTCATCAAGCCGGAGCGCGCGGCGCGGATCGCGACCATCCCCACCGAGAAGCTGCACGTCAACATCTCGCTCGACGGCCCCGAGCCCATCCACGACCAGGTGCGCGGCCCGGGCAGCTTCAAGCGGGCGCTGGCCGGCTACCGGGCCCTCCGCGAGGCCGACGAGGCCCGGGGCAACCCGCACCGCAAGATCTGCGCGAACACGATCTTGCACCGGGCAAACGCGGCAGGTTTCGCGGAGTTCGTGGACTGGCTCGGCGACCAGGGCTTCCACGGCGTGCAGGTGCTCAACCTGTTTCGCAATCGCGACGACGACATGGTGGGCGGCCTGTGGTTCCGGCCCCAGGACATGCCCGCGCTCGAGGCGGCGATCTCCGCGATCTCGGGGCATCCCCTGGTGCTGAACAGCCCCGCCGACCTCGCGCTCGTGCCCCGTTACTACCGCGAGGGCCTGGCACCGCTCGAGGCGCCCTGCTGGGCGGGCTGGAAGGAACTCTACGTCAACGCCGACGGGCAGGCGATGATGTGCGACGGGAAGCTGGATTTCCTCGCGGGACGTTTCGGTTCGATCCGCGAGCATACGCTGCGGCAGTTGTGGAACAGCGACGCGCTGCGAGCCCGTCGCGCGGTGGTGAAGGCCTGCACCACGCCCTGCATCCAGAACTGCTATCTCCGGCGCGACAGCGACTCGCTCGTCGCGCTCGCGACGGAAGTGGTACACGTCGCCAGGCCGTCCCGTCGCCGGGTGAACGCGCTGGTGCTCGAGGCCAGCGACGTCCCCGCCGACCCGGCGAGCCCGCTCCTGCGTCGTATGTTCGCGCGCTCGCCCGTCGCCTGCGAGGCCGTTCTCGCCGATCCCCGCCGACTCTCGGAGCTGCGCGATCTTCGCTACCTCGACACCTCGCGCGGTTTCCTCGGCGCCGAGGCGGCGGCGCGCATCCTCGACAACGTGGGCCGGGTGGAGACGCTCTACCTGGGCTGGCGCGGGGAAACGCTCCTGCACCCCGAGCTCGCCGCGCTGCTCGACGTGGTCGCGACGCGCGCCGAGCGCGTGGTGCTGCCCAGCTCGGGACGGCTCGCGGCGGAGGGGATCGTCCATCCACGAGCGAAGGTCGAGGTCGTCGTGGGCGCCGAACTGCCCGAGGTGGTGACGATCTCCTGGGAAGGTCGTGTCACGCGGAACCCTGCCGACGTGCGGCTCTTGCGCATGGTGGGCGACGCGTTGAAGGAGGACTTCGGGGCGATCCTGGGGCGGGTGTAGTCGCTCGGAGAGCGAGGCGACATCGGTGCCGCTGTCGATGGGGATGCCGATGCGGATGCCGGTGTGCGTGTTCGTGCGCCACCAGTGTCGCGACAAGGTGGCCGTAACCACCGCGCACCGCCCGGTCCCGGCGAGTTGCGGCCGCGGAACGCGCCGCGCGTGGCCACAACGCCCACGAACCGCCCGGTCCCCGCGAGTTGCGGCCGCGAAACGCGCCGCGCGTGGCCACAACGCCCACGAACCGCCCGGTCCCCCCGAGTTGCGGCCGCGGAGGCCCGATCTAGCCCGCATTTCTCACCAAAATAGGCCCGGCACCGGGCAGTAATCTAGATAAGTTCAGGTTGTAACAAGACTTCAATCCGATCTGGAGGACTGCCCGGTGCACACAGCCTGTAACCAGCCGACTCTCGCCCTCGCCCCCCTCGCCGAGCGCCGCGTGGAGGCCTCTTTCGACGCCGGGCGGGTCACCTCCGACGGGGGCGCCCTGCTGCTACGCGACCTGGCCCGGCGGCTGGACTTCTTCGGTCGCGTCGCCCGGTGCTTCCAGGACGACCGCGACCCCGAGCTCGTGGAGTTCACGCTGGAGGAGTTGCTGGCGCAGCGCGTCCTCGGGATCGCTCTCGGCTACGAGGACCTCAACGACCACGACACCCTGCGTGACGACGCGCTGCTCGCCTGCGCGTCCGGCCGGGAGGACGTCACCGGCGCCCACCGGCGCAGGCCGGCGGACCGCGGGCACGCGCTCGCTGGGAAGTCCACGCTGAACCGGCTGGAATCGCTCGCGTCGAACGTCGCCACGGGGTCGCGCTACCACAAGGTGACCTGCGACGCCGCGCGGGTCGAGGACCTCCTCGTCGAGCTCTTCCTCGAGGCGCACCCGGTGCCGCCCGGCGAGATCGTGCTCGACTTCGATGCCACGGACGACCCGCTCCATGGACGACAGGAGGGCAGGTTCTTCCATGGCTACTACGGGCACTACTGCTACCTGCCGCTGTACGTCTTCGCCGGGGACCACCTGCTCGTCGCCAAGCTCCGGACCGCCGATCGCGACGGCGCGGACGGCGCGCTCGACGAGCTCAGACGCCTGGTCTCGCGGATCAGGGAGGCGTGGCCCTCCACTCGCGTCGTGGTGCGCGGAGATTCCGGCTTCTGTCGCGACGCCATCATGGCGTGGTGCGAGGACAACGGCGTGTCCTACATCCTCGGTCTCGCGCGCAACGCGCGCCTGTCGAGGGCGATCGAGACGGAGATGGCGGCGGCCCGCGCGGCGCAGGCGGCGACGGGCTCGGCCTCGCGCGTGTTTCGCGACTTCCGGTACTCGACGCTGGACAGCTGGACGCGCGAGCGCCGGGTGGTGGGAAAGGCAGAGAAGCTGGAGGGGAAGGAAAATCCAAGATTCGTGGTCACCAACCTCGCGGTTGATGCATGGGGCCCGCGGGCGCTCTACGAGGACCTCTACTGCGCGCGCGGGGACATGGAGAATCGCATCAAGGAACAGCAGCTCCAGTTGTTCGCCGACCGCCTCAGCACGGCGAGAATGCACGGGAACCAGCTCCGTCTCTGGTTTTCCAGCCTGGCGTACGTGTTGCTGGCCGCGCTCCGGCGCGTCGCGCTCGCCGGCACCGAGCTGGCCCGGGCCGAGGTCGGGACGATCCGCCTCCGGCTGCTCAAGATCGGCGGTGTCGTGCGGGCCAGTGTCCGGCGCGTGCACGTCGCGCTCAGCAGCGTCCACCCGGGCCGGGACCTGTTCGTGCAGGCACTCGACCACTTGAAAGCGAGGTTGAAACCGAGACGTGTCACGTAGTCCACCCAGCTCCCGCCACCGCGGCCCCGTGCAGGGGTCCAGCCGGAGGCACGCGTCGTCCCCGCCGACATCGCCTCCGCGGTCCCCTCGACCGACCCGGCGACGTGAAACAGGCGACGCCCGGCGCCCAGGCGCGCGAGGACCGCCGCGTCGGCGGCCCCGATCGCTGCTCCACGGCCCGCGCTTACGACGGTACGGCGAGGCGGTGAGAAATGCGGGCTAGCCGCCGGCCAGGAACTCGCCGAGCGTCGCGAGCGCCTCCTGCATCTCCGGCTCGTCGAAGTAGTCGCTGCCTACGCTCCCGTCGAACCAGCGCTCCTCGCCGTCGTACTCCCAGTTGAGGAACATCGTCGTCCCCGGGGCGCTGCCCAGCGTGGTGCCGTAGTTGACGATCTCCTCGGCCGACATTGCCCAGTAGTCCTCGCGCCAGCCGGGCTTCTGGCTCGAGCCGTTGCCGCCGTCGGCGATGTTCAGCCCCATCACCAGGTCGAGGCCGAGGGCGAGCGTCGCGTCGCGCTGGGCCACGGCGTAGTCGCCCACGAGCCCGTCGGTGGCGAGGTACTGGTTGACGCAGCCGTCGAGGTGCGCGTAGGTGCCCCCCTCGGGGACGGGCAGCGTCGTGGCGTTGGCGCGCACCAGCGTGAGCAGCCCGGGGAACACCTCCCGCGAGTAGCGCGCCATCTCGTCGAGCTCGGCGGCGGTGGGGTCGTTGCCCTCGAAGGTGTCGATGTCGTCGATCAGCATGTGGTGCGCGAGCGTGCCGTCGTCGATGAAGGGCTGCACGTCCCAGCCGCGCCACTGGTCGAGCATGTCCTTCCAGCGCTCGAGGTCGAAGTTGCCGTTGCCATCGGTGTAGTACTCGTGCCCGCCCGCCATGCGCAGGTTCGCGCGCTGTCCCGCGTCGCGCACCATGGGGAGCAGGTCTTCGGTGCCGAACTCGGGCTCGCGGTTCGCCACGCTGAACGTCGTCATGTGGAAACGCTGGCCGAGGTCGTCGAGACCGTCGGCGTCGAGGAAGCCGTTCAGTCCCCAGAAGCCGTAGGGAACCGGCTCGGCGGGCGGGTCGAGCGACCACGGCACGTCGGCGTCGAACAGCACGTGCTGGTCGGCACAGCCGGCGAGGCAAAGCACGAGCGGCGTGTAGCGGAGCACCCTGCGTCGTGAGGATGACACGAGGGGGGTGGCGTTGTCAGCCCCCCGCCGCCACCGCCGCCCGCTCGATGGCGTCTTCGCGCTCGGGGTACTCGCCGCGGAGCCGATCCAGCTCGGCGCGTGCCTTCGACGGGAACCCGAGCTCCGCCCAGGCGCGCGCGAGGCCGGCGATGGCGTGGGCCTGGTAGTAGCGGTCGGCGCTGCCCTTCTGGGCCTGGTCGAAGTACGAGAGCGCCCCCTTGGCGTCGTCGCTCGCGAGGGCACACTCGGCCAGGCCGAGGAGGCGGACGGTGCGCTGCTCCGCGTCGCCGTCGAGCGCGGCGTACACGTCGCGAGCCTCGTCCACGCGGCCGGTGGCCAGGAGGGCCTCGCCGCGGATCTGCGCC
>JBMOQZ010000368.1:0-5783 GCA_049322475.1 Myxococcota bacterium
CCGCCCGCCGAGCCGACGAAGCCCTGGACCCGCGGCGAGCCCGTCGCCGCCGACGCGCCGCGCGGCCGTTGGCGCACGCCGGACGGCGTGAAGAGCGGGCTCAAGGGCGAGCCGGTCCCCATCAAGCTCTCGCGCGGGCCCGGCGCCGCGGTGCAGAAGCGCCGCCTCCCCGGCCAGAGCACCCTCGCGGACATCGTGGGGCTGCTCGTCGGCCAGGCCATCCCGCTCCGCACCACGCTGGACGGGCGCGTCGCCGGGTGGTGGCGCCTCGGCCCCGAGTCGGGCCCGCTCCCCGCCGACACGCGTCTGGACGCGCTCGACCCCGAGCAGACGCTCGTCTTCCACTTCGTCGAGAGCCACGTCGTGGTGGTGGACGTCGAGGTCCAGGGCGCGGACGTCGCGGCCCGCCTGCGCGCGCCCGTGGCCACGGGCGTGCCCGCCACCTCGCTGCTCGACGCGCTCGCCGGCATGCTCGATCTGCCCGCCGGCGACTGGATCATCGCGCTCGACGGCGTGGCCCTCGAGCCGTTCCACATCCTCTCTGACCGCCCCCTCACCGACACGAGCCGCCTCGTCCTGCGGAGAGGTGCATGAGCCAGGAACGTTGGGATGTGGTCCTACGGTTCCTGAACGGCCCCCTCCAGTACGAGGGCGACCTCGTGTTGCGCGGCCCCGTCGTGCGGCTCGGCGCGAACCCGGGCCCGGGCGGGCTGAAGCTCGACGGCTACCGCGCGCTGGACGACCGTCAGGCCGTCATCACCGCCTACGACGGCGGCACCGCGTCGATCGCGCCGGTCGGCACCAACCAGGTGCGGATGGCGCCGCACGAGCACGTCGACTGGAACGAGACCCAGCCCATCCGCGGCCCCACCTTCCTGTCGAACGGCTGCGCCCTGCACTTCGGGCCGCCCGGGCGCGGCGCGACCGCGCTGTTCGTCGAGTGCCGCCGCCTCGGCGTCTGGGAGCAGCGCGCCATCCTGTCCGACGCCTCGCAGGTCGAGCCGGACGTCCGTCCGACCGAGGTCCGCGAGCTCGACGCGTCCAAGCGCATCCCGTGGTGGGTCATCCCGGGCTTCCTCGGCGTGTTGATGATGTTCGTCGGCGCGCTCGGCGTGCTGGTGTTCGCCATCATCCAGAACGAGGTCGACGCGCTGGGCCCCGTCGACGAAGGGCAGGAGCGCTACACCTTCGAGGACGCCTTCACCGAGAAGGTCGAGCCGAGCCTCTACACCGGCGTGCAGCAGGCCTTCGACGACTTCATCATGAAGCCCAACATCGCGGCGTCGGGCTGGAAGGAGCTCGAGAAGCCCGAGAAGTGGGACAAGAACCTGATGGAGTGGGTCGTCCGCGCCGAGACGCTCCACGGCAAGGGCTGGACCTTCTGGACCCAGCTCGACAACGCGCGCGAGGACTACGCCACCGTCGTCGGCGAGCTCCGCAAGGCCGGGCTCCCCGACGTGCTCGCCGGCATCCCCTTCCAGGAGTCCCGCTACAAGGGCACCGCGTGGGACACGATGCTCTGCGCCGCCGGCTACTGGCAGTTCCAGCCCGAGGTCGCCTTCCGCGCCGGCATCGACGTGCGCGACTGCAAGTTCCGCGGCAGCCAGACGCTCTGGTCGCCGACGAGGAAGGCCCCGCCCATCAACGTGCTCAAGAACGCCGAGTACGTCGAGAACGGCCAGTGCCGCATCTCCTCGGGCGGCTGCGCGGTGGACGACCGCAAGGACCTCCGCGCCTCGACGAAGGGCGCGATCCAGCTGCTCAAGGAGGCCTACGAGGACGAGGAGCTGCGCTACTCCGGCGCGATCGTGCAGCTCACCATCGCGAGCCACAACGCCGGCTACAACAACGCGCCGCACCAGGACGGGCGCGTCAACGTCTACAACGTGCTCCACGCCTACCGCGCCTGGAGGCAGCAGAACAACCTCGAGCGCGGCCCCGACTTCGTCGGCGCGAACATCACCTGCACCGCGAAGGGGCAGGCCACGGGTTTCCTCGACCGCTGCGGCGGCGCGCTCGGCAGCGTCACGCAGCAGTACGTGCCCTACGTGATCGCCCAGCACCTCCTCGCCGTGTGCTACTACGGCGCGAATTACGCGGGCGAGTTCACCGCCTTCGACGGCTACAAGCAGTACGTCCGCGGGAACGGCTACTGCAAGGACATCAAGGTGCCGACGAAGGAAGAGATCGCCCAGCGGAGCAAGAACATCAAGTGAACTGGCGCCTCTTCCTCATCGGCATGAGCCTCGTCGTCATGGGGGGCGTGAACGTGGGCCTCGTGCTCAACGAGGAGATCGTCCCGCCGGACAAGCAGACGAAGGCCGAGGCCCGCGCGAACGACCCGCTCTTCGGCATGCAGTTCAACGCGTCCGCCCGCGAGTCGAACATCCAGAAGATGGGGTTCGGGCCCGAGGAGGTCGCGGAGATCCTCAAGAAGGTCTCCTCGCTGGAAGAGCGCTACCGCGTCAAGGACCCCGAGTTCAACCAGATCGAGGTGCGCATCGAGCAGGCGAGCGATCCCGACTCGCTCGTCTCGGCCTTCTGCGGCACCGGCGCGACGATGCCCGTCCGCTACGCCGCGATGCCCTTCCTGATCGTCGAGAAGGGCGAGCAGCTCAAGGCGGTCGACGTCGACGAGGTGAGCGCGTTCGAGTACCAGGACTGGGCCAAGCGCGCGCGTATCCAGGCGGTCTACGAAGACGCCGATCTGAACAAGGACCGCAAGGAAGACAGCGTGCGGATGGCGATGGCCGCGATCCTCGTGAAGGACGAGCAGACGCTGCTCGAGCACAAGTCCCCCTGGGGGCGCGGCGTGTTCTCGGGCTGGTCGTGGGAAGGGGTGCAGAAGCAGCACACCGGCGTGAAGACGCGCCTGATCGAGTACGTGAGCCTCATGCACCTGACGCTCGAAGTGGCCAACCGCGAGGGCGGGCTCTGCGCCACCTGACGGAGCGGACGCGCTATAGTGCGGCTCCGCGGGGGTGCGCCCCCCGGGAGCGGTCGTAGGGGAGTGCATGGCGGAGCCGAGGCGCCGATTCAAATTCCTGAAGGAGCTGGCCGCGGGCGGCTTCGGCAAGGTCTACGTCGCGGAGATGATCACCGGCGACAACTTCTCCACGGTCGTCGCGATCAAGCTCCTCCACGGCAAGTGGACGGGCAACGACGAGATCGTGATGCGCTCGCGCGACGAGGCGCGCCTGCTCGGGAAGCTGCGCCACCGCAACATCGTGCGCGTCGAGGATCTCACGTCGATCCAGGGCCAGTGCGCCGTGGTCATGGAGTACCTCCAGGGCATCGACCTCAAGAACGCGAGCAACGCGCTCCGCGACCGCGGTCAGGTCTTCCCGCGCAAGGCCGTGTTCGAGTCGCTCTCCGCGATCGCCAGCGCGCTCCACGCCGCGTACAACCACGTGCCGCTCCAGGGCGGCCAGCCGCTCCGCGTCATCCACCGCGACATCAAGCCCAGCAACGCCTTCGTCACCATCGACGGCGACGTGAAGGTGCTCGACTTCGGCACCGCCAAGGCCACCTTCCAGGAGCGCGAGGCGCACACGCAGGCGCTCGCGTTCGGCTCGGCCGCCTACATGGCGCCGGAGCGGCTCCTCGGCGAGGACGAGTCGAAGCCCTCGGGCGACATCTTCAGCCTCGGCGTCACCGCCTACGAGCTCCTCGCGCTCGACTCCTACGGCAAGATCCACCTGCGCCCCGAGCGCTTCGAGAAGACGGTCGCCGAGAAGCTCGAGGCCATCGATCTGTCGTCGCTCAACGAGAGCATCCGCGCCGAGGCCCTCGAGCTCTTGCGCCTCATGCTCAGCTACGATCCCGACAAGCGTCCCTCCGCGGAGGAGTGCATCGAGATCTGCGACACGCTCGCCGAGCAGGCGTCCGACGCCGGGCTCAAGCGCTTCGCGCGCGAGCTGGTGCGCCCCGTCTACGAGTCGGCCGAGCCCGAGCAGGACCCGAGCGATCCCTTCACGGGCACGATGCTCTTCGAGGACACGAGCTCGTTCGCCGGTCCGCGCGTCACCACCGACGTATTCTCGGCGGGCCAGCCGGTCGCGCCGGCCGCGGAGGAGCCCGTCGGCGACCCTCCCTCGGAGGAGAGCCCCTTCAAGGTCCCCGAGGACCTGAAGGACCCGGTCCCCGGCGGCGGCAGCCACGAGATCGCCCTCGGCGCCGCGCCGGCCGCCGAGCCCGCGCGCACCTCCGCGCCCCGCCCGAAGTCGATGGCGGGCGAGCCCCTCCCGAACGGCACGCTCGCGCCGCCCGCGAAGGAGATCACCGGCCCGCGCGCGAAGAACACCAGCGTGCCGCCGGCCAGCACCTCCTCCCCACGGCCGAAGAGCACCAGCGTGCCGCCGGCCAACACCTCCGCGCCACGCCCGAAGGAGACGTCCGCGCCGCGCCCGAAGGAGACGTCCGCGCCGCGCCCGAAGGAGACGTCCGCGCCGCGCCCTCGCGAGGTCGAGGACGCAGGCGAGGCGCCGAAGTCCGGGGGCGGCCTCGGCAAGGTGCTCGTGGGGCTCGTGCTCCTCGGCGTGCTGGGCGTCGTGGGGCTCGGCGGCGCCTTCTTCCTCTTGAGCGGCAACGGCGACGGCGAGAAGGTCGCCGACGTGGACAAGACGGCCGGCGGCGCGAAGATCACGGGCGCGTCGAACCCCAACCTCAAGTCCGGCGCGGACGACCTCGACTGGTCGCCGAACACCGACGGCAAGGGCGGCGTCATCCTGCAGGTGCCCGGAGGCGCCAGCGAGGTGCTCGTGAGCGGCCTCGGCCGGCGCGAGGAGTGGGACGGATCGAAGAACCTGCGGCTCAAGGACCTCGAGCCGGGGGTCCTGCGCGGGAAGGTCAAGCCCGCCGCCGGGGGCCCCGCGGTGATGGCCGACTTCAGCGTGGAGGCGGGGAAGACCTGCGTCTACGCGTTCAAGGGGGACACGTGGGAGAAGTCCGAGTGTCGCTGATCGCGCTCGCGCTCCTCTGGGCGACGCCCGCCTTCGCCCAGGACGAGCCGACCGGGTACGCCGCGCACATCGCGACGGCGCGCACCGCCATCCTCGCCAAGGACTGGAAGGCCGCGAAGGCCGCGCTCGACGCCGCCGAGGCCGCCGCGCCGTCCAACGAGCTGCTCATCCAGGAGAAGGACCTCGCCCGGCTCTTCTTCTTCCGGGGCCTCGTCGAGTGGCGCGCGGGCGACAAGGACAAGGCCGCGCTCGACTGGTGGCGCGAGGCCATCGCGCTCTCGCCCGCCTACGAGCCCGAGGCAGACGTGCTGCCGGAGTCGGACGGGCAGGACGTCTACTACGCCCTGATGGGCGAGGTGAAGGCGAAGGAGCAGATCACGCTCAACCTCCCGGAGGACCCGGGCGACGTCGTGCTCTTCGTCGACGGGCGGCGCATGGAGCCGTTCGACGCGGTCATCGTCGGCCAGCACTTCGTCCAGATGCGCTGCGGCGAGGGCAACGTGGTCGGGAGCTGGTGGACCTTCGGACCCCCGCCGCCCGACTACCTCTCGCTCTGCGCCGGCACGCCCTACCCCGAGCAGAAGGGCGCGCGGAAGGCCCCGAAGGCGAAGGACCAGGTCTCGAAGAAGGCCCAGAAGGAGGCCGAGAAGGCCGAGAAGGAGCGCCTCGCCATCGAGGCCGCCGCGATGGCCGCCGTGCAGCGCGAGCGCGAGCTCGCCGAGCAGAAGCGCATCGCCGAGGAGGCCATCGTCGCCAAGCAGGCCGCCGACGAAGCCGCCCGCAAGGCCGAGAGCATCGACGCCGGCAAGGCCGAGAAGGAGG
>JBMOQZ010000369.1:0-54766 GCA_049322475.1 Myxococcota bacterium
GCGTGCGGGTGGCGCGTGCTCGTGCTCGCCGCCTCCGCCCGCGCGCTGCTCGATCGCGCGCCGCGCGCCGCGGCCGACCTCTTGTCCGTGCTCATGCTCGCCGGGCCCGCTTCGTGCGAGCTGGCCGTACGCGCCACCTACCTCGACACCGGGTGGGACGCGGCGCGCCTGTCGGGCGAGGTCACGCCCACGACGGGGTGGCGCGATCCCACGCCCTTCTGGTCGGGCCGGTGCGGCGAGGCCGACACGGAGGATCGCCACGTCGTGGTGTACGCGGGCGGCTCCTCGACCGGCGGCGCCTACCAGTTCCGGGGCGATCCGGACGCCTTCTTCCCGGCGCGCGTGCACGAGCGGATGTGCACGCAGCTCCCGGCGGGCCAGCGGCTCGCGAGCGTCAACTTCGCCGACAGCGGTCGCGACACGTACACCATCTCGCGCACCATCGACCTCATCCTCGAGCGCGGAAGGAACCCGGACGTGCTCGTGCTCTACACGGGCGTCAACGACCTCATCGGCACCAACAACACGAAGACGCGCAAGCAGCGCGAGGCCGCCGAGCTCGCCCGGGGCGAGACCATGAAGGGCGCCGCGGGGCTCGCGATGCGCTCGCGGCTCCTGACCGGGATGTCGCTGTGGACGCGCCCGCAGGAGGCGGACGTCGCGCAGGTCCCGGAGGTCCCGCTCGCCGACGCCGAGGAGAACCTCCGGCTGATCGCGGCGGCGGCCGAGGCGAAGAGCGTGAAGGTGCTGCTCCTGACCGAGTACACGAACCAGGCCCACGCGGCGTCGATGGAGCCCTACGCGGCGATGGAGAAGCGCCTCGCGGACGAGCTGCCGAACGTGGAGTGGTTCGACGTGCGGGCCGCCCTGACGGGGATTCCCGAGCCCGACCTGCTGCTCGACATGAACCACCTCACGAAGGGCGGCTCCGACAAGCTCGCCGAGGTCATCCTCCCGTCGATCGCGGGGCTCCTCGGCCTGCCCACCGCCCAGACCGCCGGGCCGTGACGCGTCGCCGGCTCGCCCGCGCCGGCCTCGGGCTCGTCATCGCCGGCGCCGTGTTGTGGATCGCCGAGATCGCGTGCCGCCTCGCCGGGCTCGGGACCGCGTATCAGGCCGACGCCATCGGCGGCTGGCGGATGATGCCCGAGATGCGCGCCCAGACGATCACGGGCACGAAGGAGGCGCACCGCTTCGTCGTGACCACGAATCGGGACGGGCTCCGGACCTCGCTGCCCCGCGCGCGGACGCCCGGGGTGGCGCGCGTGGCGGTCATGGGCGACTCCACCGTGTTCGGCTGGGGCGCGGACGAGGGGGGCACCGTCGCCGACGGCATCGCCGCGGGGCTCGCCGCCCGCGGGATCGCCGCGGAGGTCCTCAACGCCGGGCAGCCCGGCTACACGACCACCCAGGTCGCGACCTTCTTCCGCGACGTCGTCGCCGCCTACCGCCCCGACGCGGTCGTGGTGTTCCTGCCGATGCACGACGACAACCGCGTGCTCGTGAGCGACCGCGAGCACCTCGACGGCGCGCGCGGTCCCGCCGCGACGGTGCGGGTGGCGCTGGCGACACACTCGCGCGTGTACCAGGCCCTCCGCCAGGCCATCTTCCCGCTCGCCGCCGAGCCCTTCCTCGTGCCCGGGATGCAGCGCTCCGCCGAGCCGCGCGTGCCGCGGGTCTCCGACGCCGAGCGCGACGAGAACATGGACGGCATGCGGGCGATCCTCGCGGAGTGGGGCGGCGTGCTCGCCGTGGGGCACCTCCCCTTCCTCGACGACCTGCGCGGCCGCTCGTTCCCGCGCTTCACCACCGCCTGGGCCGACGCCTACGCCGCCCGCACGGGCACTCCGATCGTCGACCTGCGCGCCTGCTGCGCGAGTCCGGACGCGGAGGCGCTCGTCCTGCCCTACGACCGCGGTCACCTCACCGCGGAGGGCAACGTCGTCGTGGGGAGGGCCGCCGCGGAGCCCGTGTCCGCCCTGCTCACCGGGGCGATCGCCGCGTCGAGGCGGTAGACGCGCAGGCCCTCGCCGTCGAACACCGGGGTCGCGTACAGGTCGAGGAACCGCGCGATCTTCTCGGCCTGCGCGCCCGGGTACAGGTCGCGGTGGACCACGATCCAGCGCAGCCCGTCCTCGACGGCGGCCGCGCGGCCGAGCTCCACGTCCAGCCAGGGCAGGTCCGGCGGCAGCATCGTGATCGTGCTGCGCTCGAGCTCGATGAGGTACTGCGTGAAGCGGTTGTAGTAGAGGTAGGGCGGCGTCGGGTCGTTGAGGCCGTACGGGACCGGCTGCTCGTGCACCAGCTGGTACGCGAGGTACTTCGACCGGGCGAGCACCGGGACGCCCACAGGCAGGTCGAGGATCGCGCCGCCGTCGAGCTCCGCGTAGATCGCCGGCACCTCGAGCGCGGAGGCGGGGACGGGCCAGACCGCCGCCGAGCCCAGCAACGACTCGAACACGCGGGCGACGGCGAGCCCCACGGCGAGCGGAACGGTTCGCCAGCCTCGTTGTCCCGCGGCGCGGACTCCCCAGGCCGCCAGCACCGCGAGCGCGAGCGAGGCGCCGATCGCGAAGCGGTAGGCGTGCGAGATGCGCCCGAACATCGGGAACCACTCGAAGAGCGCGAGGAACGGCAGCGGCACCCAGCCGCCGGCCACCTGGACGTAGTCGCCCCCGAAGTACAGGTACGGGCCCAGCGTGAGCACGAGGAACACCGCTGCCGCGGCCCCCCACGCGACCGCGACGCCGCGGGGCCGGGCGAGGAGCAGCCCCGCGAGCGCGGGCCACAGCAGCACGTGCCCGAGGTACACGACGACGATGAGGTCCTCCCCGAAGGTGGCCTTCAGGTCGGGCGAGTAGAATTTGCCCGGGTGAACCAGCGCGAGCCCGTCGGTCATGTTGTGGAGGATGAGGGTCATCCAGTTGAACGCCGGGTCGCGGGACACGAGCGCGTCGGCGGCCTCCATCGACCTCACGAACAACACGAAGGGTGGCGCCATGATCGCGGCGGCGACGGCGCCACCGGCGAGCACCGCCGCGAGCGCGCCCGGCGGCGGCCCCCGCCACGCGGCCCGGGCGAAGAGCCCGAGCGCGAGCATCGCCGCGAAGAGCCCGTAGTACCAGTTCGCGATCGTCGCGACCGCCCACACCGCCCCCGCCAGCGCGCCGGACCGCGCCGACGGCGCGCGCGCCGCCTCGCGCATCGCCAGCGCCGCCAACGGGAGCCAGCCTGCCGCCATCGTCTCGGAGATGCCGTTGTAGGCCTGGCCCAACAGCTGCGGCACCGTCGCGTAGGCCACCCCCGCGAGCCAAGCGCCGGGCGGCGAATTCGTGACGCGCAGCGCGAGGAGCCAGGCGCCGAAGCCGCACAGCCACAGGTTCGCCGCGATGGAGGTGTTGTAGGCGGCGACCGGCCCGAACGCCCACTGCACCGGCAGCGTGAGCACCGCGCCGAAGGTGTCGATGAACCAGAGGCTCCCGCCGTCCGGCCACTGCAGCGCCGCGGCGCGCAGGGGCAGCTCGCCGTCCGCGAGCGAGCGCGCGACCCACGCGTAGCCCCAGACGTGGTTCCACACGTCGTTGCCGGGGTGACCGAGCGCGAGGCGCGCGGGGTCGCCGGCGACGGGGAGCATCACGAGGACCGCGAGGAGCGCGTAGGTCGCCGCGGCGATCAGGTGCGGGCGGAGTTCGGCGCGGATGACGCGCATGCTACCATTCGCCAGAGATGACGTGGATCGTCTGGCTCGCGGCATGCCACGTCGACAGCACGTCGTTCGTGCGCTCGAAGACGATCCCCGACGTGTCGCTGGAGGAGGCGTCGCCGCCTCCCGCGCCGGGGCCGTCCGGCGAGAAGCTCTTCCAGGTGCTCTACGCCGGCGAGACCGGCGAGGCCGCGTTCGCCGCGGGGCAACGCGTGCGCGTGCGCGCGTGGCTCGACGTGATGGCGTTCAGCGCCGCGGAGCTCGACGGGCTCCGCGCGCTCGTCCGCGACGTTCGCGCCCTCGTCGAGGAGGATCGGCGAGCCCGCGCGCGCCTCGACGGGCTGGAGCTCGCGGCGTTCTCGCCCATCTACGCGGAGCTCGACGCGCGGCTCGCCGCGGAGGGCCCCCTCTCCGAGGACGAGGCCGCCGCGTTCGCGGCGCGTCTCGAGACGGCGCGCGCGGCCGTCTACGGCGAGGAGGACCCGCACGTGGCGCAGGTGGCGCGGGTGCGCAAGCTGCTCAACCTCACGACGCCCTGGATCGACGGGCTGCCGGCCGACAAGCGCGACCGGCTCCACCTGTGCCGCTTCTTCCTCGCGAAGGAGTCCAACCCGATCCTCAACCCCGCCGACTACCAGGCCATCGTCGGGATGGACTGGGACGGCGGCGACTTCACCGCCCTCGCGGCCACCGAGGCCCCGAAGGACCAGTCGCACATGGACGTCGGCGGCCTCTGGTCGGTCGAGCACCTGCGCGCGCCGCCGGGCGCCTACCTCCAGCACCGGCAGCTGCAGGCGATCGTGGTGATGGCGGTGACGCAGCCCGCGCTGGGCGAGGTGCTCGGCGTGTCGGACGTGGTGGCGGCCGAGTAGCGCGCTCACATCGAGAGGGTGACCGCCTCGCCGTCCTTCTTCGCCGTGCCCTCGACGCGCTGCCCGGCCGGCGTGCTGGCGATCACGGTGACCTCGTCGAAGCCGGGCCGGATCCCGACGCGGAACGGCCCCGGGACGGGCAACACCGCCGCGCCGAGCGAGATCCCGTCGGCGCTGCGGACCTCCACGCGCACCGGGCCCTTCTCCGCCCGCACCTCGCCCGCGACGGTCCAGCCGCCCTCCGTCGTGGGAGACGAGGCGATGGGGGAAGCGACGGTCGCCGTCGGGGCGGTGGGGGTCGCCGGCGGGCTCGCCGGGCCCGCGCCCGTCGCGTGGCTGTCGCGCGCCTGCACGTTCGCCGCGTTGGTCGGCGCAGAGAGGCCCGCGCGGAAGAGGTTCGCCTGCGGCGACATCGGGTTCTGGTTGTCGGTGCCGGGCTCGGGCGGCGTGTCGACGAGCCCGCTCGCGTCGAAGGGTTCCTCCTTCCCGAGGAGGCGCTCCTTCGGCCAGCCGGCGGCGGCGAGCTGCGCGCGGATCGCCGCGGCGATCGCGCCGGCGCCGACGGCGGAGGGGTGCATCTCGTCGACGAACAGCGCCTCGACGCCGGCGGAGGCGGCCGCCTCCTGCAGGGCCGGCAGCGTCTCGACGCGCGGGACGCCGTGGTGCGCGGCGACCTTCGCCTGCGCGTCGAAGTACGGCCCCCACGACACGTCCGGGGCGACGGTGCCGCCCGCCATGTCCTTGTTCGTGGGCGCGAGCAGCGCGACGCCGACGCCGCGCGCGCGCGCGTCGCGGATGGTGGCGTCGAGGTTCTCGGCGTAGCGCTGGAGCGGCACGCGCCGCTGCCCGTCCTTCGGCCACTCGCTCTTGCGCGTCCACGTCACGATGCGGCCGCCGTCGCCGCCGCGCATGCGGTCGATCGCCCCCGCGAGGAGCTGGAAGAACGCCGAGCGGGCGAGCGGGTTGCCGTTGAAGGCGCGTTGCGTGCGCAACAGATCGGCGTCGCGGAAGTGATCGAAGTTGTTGTCGCTCCAGAGGTTCGCCACGAGGAGCAGCGTGGGCTCGAGCCCCCAGCCCACCTCCTCGAGCAAAAGGCGCATCTGCTCGGTCGAGTAGCCGGGGATGCCGGCGTTGACCGTGTCGACGTCGAGCCCGTCGGCGCGGAGCAGGCCGCCGAGCTGTACGGCGATGGTCGCGTCGTCGGGCACGCCGTGCCCGAAGAAGCTCGAGTCGCCCAGCACGATCACGCGCTCGCGGCCCTTCGGGCGAGGCAGGGCCGGGACGTCGCCGCGGATCCCGAGCTTGCTGATGGTGGCGGTGGTGCCGGCGTTCTGGCGCTCGCCCGGGCCCATGCCCCAGAGCCGCGTGGGGTGGCCGACCATGACCACGCCGCCGCTGTCGGTCCCCTGCCAGGCCGGCACCTCCGGCCCCAGCATGCGCGCGCCGCCCTCGGCCACGAGGCCGGCGACCACGAAGAGCACGACGGTGGCGAAGACGCGGAAGCCCACCCCGGCCCTCGCACCCGCGGGCAGGCGGGCCGCCACGTCAGACCGCCTCGAAGCCGTCGTCGGTCGCCCGCAGGCGCCGGGTGCCGTCCTTGTGGTCGATCTCCCAGGTGCCGTCGGCCCCCGCGCGCAGGGTCACCCGGGCGAGCGGCGCGTCCAGCTCCTTGCCCACGAGCACCACCCCGCCCACGTCGGTGGGGAGGAGGTCCGCGTAGTCGCGCAGCGCGGCGGCGTCGGCGCCGTCGCTCACGATGAGCACGGCGAGGGGCGGGCCCTCCTCGCGGGCGAGGGCCTCGGCGGCGTCACCCACCTGGCTCGGCCGGGTGCCGGCGAGGCGGTAGACCGGGCCGCCGGCGACCGGCCGGATCTGCACGTCCGAGCGCGCCACCACGAGCACGCGATGGCGGTCGGCGAGGTGCGAGACGATGGCCTGCACCAGCGCGGGGTCCTCCGGCGCGATCCACATGGACAAGCCGTCCGAGAGCGAGGGCGTGCCGGGCCCGAGCAGCCCGGGCTCGGGCACGACCGTCACGGCCGCGGGCCGCTCGGCCGGCGCCTGGCGCGTACGCATGAAGAGCCAGGCGGCCCCCAGCAGGACGAGCAGGCCCACGCCGAGGCCGATCCAGAGGGTGCCGTCGTCCCGTTTCTCGCCGGTGGGGAAGCTCACGCCGCCCGCGCGGGGCGCGCCGCCGGCCGGAGCGCCGCCGGCGAGCGGGGTGCCGCCGGCGGGCGACGCACCGTCGACCGGGGGCAGGACGCCGTCCCCGAGGGGTGGCGCGCCTTCCGCGGGAGGCTGGACCCCGTCGCCGAGAGGCGGCGTGCCCGTGGCGAGCGGATCGGTGGAGGACGGCCCGCTGGTCGCGCCGACGGACGGGTCCGTGGGCGGCGTGCCGCCGACGGACGGGTCGGTCGGGGGCGTGGCGCCCTCGGGGGAGAGGCCCTGCGGCTGCTCGCCCGGCAGGTAGGACCGCGCGGAGACGGCCCCGTCCTTCAGGGCGACGTCGAGGTCGCGGGGGCCCTCCGTCGCGGGGAGCGTCACCGGGGTGGTGCCCAGCGAGCGGTCGCCGGCGCGGACCTCGACCGTGGCGGGCCCCTCCTCGACGGTCGCGACGCCGGTCCACTGGCCGTCGCCCTTCGTGACGTCGGGGCTCTGCCCGTCGTCGAGGAGCGCGACGTCGACGGTCTCGCCGACCTCGGGGACGATCCGGACGACGACGGGCTCGTCGAGGTCCCGGGTCCCCGCGTCGAGCCGCACGAGCACGCCGCCGGGGGTCGCGGACGCGGTGGCGATCAGCAGCAGCAGGTTCATCGCCCGGGATGGTATCACCCCGCCGCGCGCGACCCGAGGCCGCGCCTGCCCGCGCGCGCCCGCACCGTCGCCTCCCCCGACCGCAGGAGCCACGCGTCGCCGTCGGGGACCGCGTGGACGGCGGGCACGCCCTCGGGCGCCTCCGCGCACAGGAGCACCGCGCCAACGCCGTCGGGCAGCCTCTCGCGGAGGCCCGCCCAGCCGGACGCGTCGCCGCCGGCGACCACGAGGACCGCGAGGGGGCGCGACGCGGAGCGGCTCATGATCGCCGCCGCGGAGGCGACGGAGGCGACGGAGTCCGCCGCGAGCCGGTAGACCGGCCCGCCCGGGACGGACGGGAGCGGCGTGTCCGCCGGCGCGACGACGAGCACCCGGTGCCGGTCCGCCAGGGTGGCGAGCAGGGGCTCGAGCAGGGCGCCGGGCTCGGCCGCGACCCACGCCGTCACGCCCTCGGAGATGGACGGAGTCCCCTCGCCCGCGAGCCCACGCGCCGGGAGCCGGGTCACGCCCGGCGGCGTCAGCCGGCGCGCAGGCCCGCGCGGGGCGAGGCGCGTCCACGCCCACCCGGCGGCCACGAGCGCGAGCAGCCCGAGCCCGAGCTGCACGAACAACGCGCCGTCGTCGGACTTGCCGGGCGCGACGGCGCGATCGGCGAGCGCGCCGCCGGGAGGCGCGCCCCCGGCGACCCCTCCCGCAGGCGCGCCCGTGGGTGGAGCCGCGCCGGCCGCGCCGCCCTCGGGCGGCTTCGCGACGCCCGCGGTCATCGCCATCGCCTCGCCGTCGAGGCGGATCTCGAGCTCGCGCATCTCGTCGGTCGGCGCCCACGAGACGCGGCCGCCCGAGACGGCGCGGTCCCCCACCTTCAACGTCACGTCGAACGCGTCGCCCGCCGCGGAGAACGCGCCCGCGTAGATGCCGTCGCCCGCCTGGACGTCGGGCGCCTGCCCGTCGTCGGCCATCGGGACCTCGGTCGGCGCGCCCTCGATCGGCGTGAACACCGCGACCACCGCGCCGTCGAGCGCCTCGCCGGACTGCAGCCGCACCAGCACGCCGCGATGTTCCTGCGCGTACGCCGCGCCCCCCGCGAAGATCGCGAGCGCCGCCCCCACCGTCCTCGTCACACCGCGCACCGTCTCCGCCTCCGTCGCATGAAGGATGTCACTGTGCCATACTGATGCCTTCGAGGCACTCGTGGGTCAGATTCGTAAGCTCGGTATCACGGCCGTGAGCGAGATCGCGTGGCGTCTCCCCGGCTGGCCCGTCCGCTTCCTGCAGTCGTTCTCGGAGTCCGAGCGCGGCAGCGCCGTGGACATGCTCGCCGCCGCGGAGCTCACCGACCGCGGCGACCTCCGCCGGAAGTACTTCCTGCACGCGCTCGACGAGACGAAACACGCGGGGCTCTTCCGCGCGCGCGCCGCCGCGCTCGGCGGGGCCGACGATCGCACGCGCGCCGCGCTCGACGACGCGGGCACGCTCCAGCGCCACGGGATCGTCAACGGGCGCACCATGTTCGAGCGCTTCGGCGAGACCGAATTCCTCGCGTTCGTGTACGTCGCCGAGGCCGACGCCGTCGAGCAGTTCAACGTCTACCGCGAGCGCCGCCTGCCCGAGCAGGGCACGATCGACATGCTCGGCGAGATCCTCAAGGACGAGGCGTTCCACGTCTCCTACAGCAAGAACGAGCTGGAGAAGCTGCGGAAGGCCGGTCAGGGCAAGGAGGTCGACGACGCCCTCTCGCGCGTGCGGTGGCGCCGCGTCAAGGAGGCCTGGCTCCGGTTCTCCCGCGACGTCGGCACCGTCGTGAGCGGCGTCTGGCTCGCGCTCCTGTACGTGTTCGCCGTCGGCCCGTTCCGCTTCCTCGCCCGGCTCGAGCCGGGCGGCTGGCAGCCGGTGCTCGCCGACCCTCGCGACCGCATGCGCGCCGCGCGCTCGCAGGGCTGATGCCGACGCACATCCTCGGCATCTCCGCGCTCTTCCACGACTCCGCCGCCGCCCTCCTCCGCGACGGCGAGGTGGTGGCCGCGGCCCAGGAAGAGCGCTTCACGCGGCTGAAACACGACGCGTCGTTCCCGGTGCGCTCCGCGGAGTGGTGCCTCGCGCGCGCCGGGATCAGGGCCGGCGATCTCGACTGGCTCGTGTTCTACGAAAAACCGCTGGTGAAGTTCCAGCGCATCCTCGTGAACTCGATCGCGACGTTCCCGCGGGGCTGGCGGACCTTCCCGCGCTCGATGCAGACGTGGCTCGGCGAGAAGCTCTGGGCCCGCAACCGGCTCGCCGTCACGTTCGGGGTCCCGCCCGATCGCATCCTCTTCTGCGAGCACCACCTCTCGCACGCCGCCAGCGCGTTCCTGTCCTCGCCGTTCGACGACGCCGCGATCCTCACGGTCGACGGCGTCGGCGAGCAGGCCAGCACCACGTTGTGGCGCGGGCGCGGCGTCGGGATCGACCCCGTGGCCGAGGTGCGCTTCCCCCACTCGCTCGGGCTCTTCTACTCGGCGATCACCGCCTACCTCGGGTTCGCGGTCAACGAGGGCGAGTACAAGGTCATGGGCATGGCCGCCTACGGCCAGCCGCGCTTCCGCGAGCAGATGGACAAGCTCTTGCGGCGCGACGGCAAGGGCGGCTTCGACTGCGACCTCGACGCCTTCTGCTGGCACTGGCACGCGACGGAGTCCTACACCTCGAAGCTCGTCGACCTGTTGGGCCCGCCGCGCTTCCCCGGCGCCGACTTCGACCCCGCCGACCCCGAGTGCCGTCGCCACGCGGACGTCGCGGCGAGCGCGCAGGCCGCGCTCGAGGACGCGATGATGGACCTCGTCCGTCACGCCCACGCCACGGTGGGGAGCGAGAACCTCTGCCTCGCCGGCGGCGTGGCGCTCAACTCCGTCGCCAACACGCGCATCGCGCGCGAGGGGCCCTTCCGGCACCTGTGGGTGCAGCCCGCGGCGGGCGACGCCGGCGGCGCGCTGGGGTCGGCGCAGTGGGCGTGGCACACGCTGCTCGGCAACCCGCGCGCGCCCGAGCTCACGCGGCTCGACCTCGGTCGCGGCTGGGAGCGCGGCGAGGTGAGGAAGATGCTCGACGAGCTCGGCGCGAAGGCCGTCGAGCTGCCGGAGGACGACGTGGTCGCCCGCGCCGCGGAGGACCTCGCCGCCGGCAAGGTGCTCGGCTGGTTCGACGGGCGCGACGAGTGGGGCCCGCGCGCGCTCGGACACCGCTCCATCCTCGCCGACCCGCGCGGCCCCGAGGTGCAGGCCCGGGTGAACGCGCGCGTGAAGTTCCGCGAGCTCTTCCGTCCGTTCGCGCCCTCCGTCACGGAGGAGGCCGCGCCCGCCTGGTTCGACGTGCCCGCCGCCGCCGCCGCGCCCGCCCGCGCCATGCTCGTGACGCCCCCCGCGCTGCAGCCCGACGTCGTCCCCGCGGTCGTGCACGCCGACGGCAGCGCGCGCGCGCAGGTCGTCCGCGCCGGCGACCACCCCCGCTACCACGCGCTCCTGCGCACCTTCGGCGAGGCGACCGGCGTGCCGGTCCTGCTCAACACCTCGTTCAACCTGAAGGGCGATCCCATGGTGGGTACGCCGGTCGACGCGCTCGCCGCGTTTCAACGATCGGACCTGGATGCGCTATACATCGAGGGATTCCGCGTGGAGCGTGCCCGATGAGCCAGCCCCCTGCCTCCTACACCCCCGGTCGCGTCGAGTCGTTCCTGCTCCGCCTCGGGACCGTGGGCGAGCTCTTCGCGCTGCTCGTCCGCGGCGGGCGCTGGTGGATGCTGCCGCTCGTGTGCGTGCTGATGGCCGTCGCCGCGCTGCTCCTGTTCCTGCAGGGCTTCCAGTACGTGGCGCCGTTCATCTACATGATCTTCTGACGAGCGAGGCGACCGGCGCCGCCCTCACGTCCGCCGCTTGAACACCGCGCCGTTCGTGACGCCGTTGGGGTTGAGCGTGAGCCCGACCATCTCCCAGCCCTCGCCGCCGAGGCGGTTCCACTCCGCGAGCGTGGGCTCGTCGGGGTCCTTCGGCACGCGCGGCCCGTCCTCGCCGAGCTGGCGGAGCGCGTAGGCGAAGGGCGCCCAGCGGTACTCCCAGCGCTCAGGCACGCCGGCGCCTCGCGAGCAGCAGCGCCGCGAGCCACCAGGGTCCGCCCGCGACGGTGGCGCAGCCGGACTCGCCGACGGTCACCTCGGCCTCGTGCGCCGCGACGCCCCCGGGCCCGCCCGCGTTCAGGACCATGCGGTAGGTCCCGGGCGCGCCGAAGTCGACGGTGGGCGCCCACGCGTTCGACGTGTAGACGGCGGTGTCGCCGGCGTACGCGGTCCATTGGAGCGTGTCGACGCAGCCGTACGTGCCGCGGTCGAGGTGGTTGGAGAACGTCGCGACGTTGCCGGCGACCGTCCAGCTGAAGAAGCCGCCCGCGCCGTCCTCCGCGTGGGGGACGTCGCACGCCGTGACGATCACCCACGGGTCCCAGAGGCGCGCGACGTCGCCGCAGGAGATGTCCCAGGCGTAGGCGAGGTCGACGTAGTAGGCGCCCTCCGCGTCGTAGACGTGGCAGACGTCGCCGCCGACGGCGCCGTCGCCCCAGTCGACCCCGATCTCGAGCTTCGCCGGGTCGCCGGTGACGTCGAGGTCGAGGCACGTCTCCTCGCCCACCACCGCCGACACCGCCTTGCTCGCCGGCGCCTCGACCGACGCGGGGCCGTAGACCGAGGCGAGCGCCTCGAAGTCCGCGACGTTGAGCGAGCGCGAGAGGCACGGCGGGTTGTTCCAGTACATGACCGCGGCGGCGGCGGCCTCGTCCGAGCAGGTGTCGCCCTCGTCGCAGGTGTGCGGCACGCCGAGCGCGTCGCCCACGAGGTGGAGGAGGACCGTGGGCAGGAGCGGGAGCTCGTCCTCGCAGCTCTCCTCGTCGACGGCCCAGTCGACGTCGTTCACGACGAAGCCGTCGGCGTCCTGGACGAAGAGCACGCCGTCGTCGGCGGCGTCGCCCGGGTCGCCGAGGCCCACGTGGACGTCGGCGTCGGCGCAGTCCACCCGCTCGAGCTCGAGCGACGTGCACTCGCCCAGCGCCGCCCACGCCTCGAACGCGTCCACCACGAGCTGCTCGTCCCAGCCCTCGCGGGCCTCCACGCACCAGGTCAGCATGCGCGGACTCTACCGCACGCGGCGCCGGCGCGCCGCGAGCGCGATCGCCACCCACCATGGGCCTCCCGCGACCGTCGCGCACCCGCTCTCGCCGACGGTGATCTCCGCCTCTTGCGCCGCGACGCCGCCCGGCCCCACGGCGGCGAGGATCACGCGGTACGTGCCGGGCTCGCCGAAGTCGATCGCCGGCGACGAGGCGTTCGCCCGGTACACCTCGGTCTCGCCGTCGAAGGCGAACCACTCGACGGTGTCGACGCAGGCGACGGGCATGGCGTCGAGGCGGTTGTCGAGCGTCGCGACCGTGCCGTCGACCGTCCAGGTGAAGAAGCCGCCGGCGCCGTCCTCGGCGTGGGGGACGTCGCAGGCGGTCGCGACCACGTAGGCGTCCACCGTGTCCATCGAGCCGCACGTGCCCTCCCACGACGTCGTGACGTAGACTTGGTAGGCCCCCTCGGCGTCGTAGACGTGGCAGGGGTCCTCGCCCGTCGTGCCGTCGCCCCAGTCGATCTCGATCGTCAGGGCGCTCGCGTCGCCGGCGACCTCGACGTCGAGGCAGAGCCGCTCGCCGACCGCCACGGTGCGCGTGGCGGAGTCCGGCGCCACGATCGTGCCCGGCGCGTACTCCAGCGCGAGCAGCTCCGCGTCCGCCGCGTTGAGCTCGCGCGTCTCGCACGCGCCGGACGACCAGTACATGACGGCCTCGCGGTTCGCCGCGTCGTCGCAGGCCTCCCCCTCCTCGCACGTGTGGCCGAGCCCCAGCACGTGCCCCACCTCGTGCAGCAGGACGGCCTCCAGGAGCAGCTGACCGTCGCACCCCTCCGCGCTCGTCGCCCAGTCGTAGTCGTCGTTGACGACGACCTCCACGGCGACGCCGGCGAGCCAGTTGGTGACGATGGGGATCCCCGCGTCGTCCAACTCGTCGTCCGGGTCGCCCAGCTTCACGACCGTGACCGCCTCCGCGCAATCGACCCGCTCCACCTCCAGCGTGTCGCACGCCTCCAACGCCGCCCACGCCTCGAACGCATCCACCACGAGCTGCTCGTCCCACCCGTCGCGCGCCTCGACGCAATAAGCCAGCATCCGCCCAGCTTACCGCGGCACCTCCGCCCTCTCCAGCAGCGCGAGCGTCCCGTCGAGGTCCGCGAAGTCGCCGACGACGTGGCGGGCCCCGCGCGCGTACAGCCGCGCGGCGCGCTCGCCCGTGCCCACGCCGACGAAGGGCACCCCGAGGATCCGCGCGGCGTCCACGTCCCAGACGCCGTCGCCCACGCTGACCACGCGCCCCTCCGCCCCGAGGCGCTCGGCGCACCCGGCGACGAGCCCCGGCCGGTCCCGCGCGTCCTCCGCGCACATCGCGGTCCTCGCCGCGGGCAGCCCGGCGGCGACGCGCTTGATCTCGTACGCCCGCCGGATGTTCCCCGTCGCGATGCCCCAGCGCTCGCCCAGCGCCTCGAGCAACACGAGCGCGCCGGCGATCGGCGCGAACGAGCGCGGGTGGTCGCGCACGACGTCGCCGAGCACGACCGGGTACCGCGCGCGGAAGCGCTCCACCTCGTCGTCGGTGACCGCGCGCCCGACGTGGAGCCGCGCGACGGCGTCCAGCACGCCGAGGTCCGTGACCACCGGGACCGACGCGAGGTCCACGCTCACGTCGTCCACGCCGAGCACCGCGCGCGCCGCCACGGTCCAGCACGCGACGTCGGCGTCCGCGCCGCCGATCAGCGTCCCGTCGAGATCGAACACCACCCGCATCAGAACACCCCCACGACCCCCGGCCACTCGAGGTCCACCCCCGCCCAGAACGCGCCGTCCGTCGGCTGCCACCGCCCGGAGAACCCGACGCCGGCGACGCCCACCCGCCCCGTCACGATGGGCGCGACGCCCGTCTCGCCGGCGCGTACGCCCCCGCCGACGTCGAAGGTCGTCGACATGTTCCCGCGCCCGACGCGTTGCCGCAGGTCGAGCTCGACCGAGGCCTCCGGCGCCGCGCGCGAGACCCCCACGCCGAGCCACGCCCGCGCGACGATCCGCTCCCGCACGGCGACGAACGCCGTGCCGGCCGGCACCGTGTCGGGGCCCGAGAAGAGCCCCACGCCGAGCCCCCACGTCCCGCCGACCCAGCTCCCCATGTCCGGCGCGCCGGCCAGCTTCGCGACGTCGTCCGCGCGCGCCGCGAACGTGAGCCCCTCCGCGTCGATCTTCCGGCTCACGATGCCGACGACGCGGCCCTGCTCGTCCACGAGCGGCCCGCCGGAGTTCCCCGGGTTGAGCGGCGTGTCGGTCTGGATCAGCCACGTCCCCACCGCGCTCACGATCCCCTCCGCGACGCTCCACTCGAGCAACCCCTCGAGCTTCCCCGCGGCGACGGTGCCGTACGGGTGCCCCATGCCGTACACACGCTCCCCCACCGACGGCGACCCCTCCCGCAACGGCAGGCCCGGCCGCTCCGTCTCCACCCGCACCAGCGCGAGGTCGTGCGCCGGGTCGCGGGCGATCACCTCGCCCTTCGCCTCGCTCCGGTCGTGGAACACGACCAGCGGCCGCATCCCGCTCGCGACGCAGTGGTACGCGGTCGCCACGACCCCCGGCCGCCCCTCGATCAGCACCCCCGCGCACATCGACGATCCCGTGCGCAGGAGCACGACGGAGTCGAGCCAGACGTCGATCATCGCGGCAGGTTATGCCGCGGCCCCCTCGGAGGCCCCATGCTCCTCGCGCTTCTGTCCGCGTGCGACCCGAACGTGGACGCCTCCCCCGACAAGCCCGACGGCGACGACACGTCCGGGGGCGACGACACCGGCGACACCGACACCACCCCGACCACCCGCCCCGGCGACGTCGTCGGCCCCGACCTCCCGGCGTGTACCCCCCAGACCGGCGAGGGCGATCTCGTCGCGCTCTCCGGCGTGGTGCTCGCCCCCGAGGGCCCCGTCGCCGGCGTGCTCGTGTACAGCCGCGCCGACGGCCTGATCCAGTGTGTCGGCGACTGCGACACGTCCCGCGCCGACGTCGTCTGCACCGAGGGCCTCGTCTCCCCGGGCCTGATCGACGCGCACAACCACCTCCAGTACAACACCGCGCCCCCCTTCCAGATCGGCGCCGAGTTCGGCGACCGCTACGACTGGCAGGACGACGGCCGCTACTGGGACTACGGCGAGGCCTTCGACGCCGTGGACAACGACGAGTGCGAGGTGCTCAAGTGGGCCGGCGCCCGGCTCCTCGTCCACGGCACGACCAGCGCCGTCGGCGGGGTCGGCGGCTGCCCCGACACGCTCGTGCGCGTGCTCGACGAGGAGGACTCGCACGCGCTCCCCGACTACTGGCTCGAGTACAACTCCGGCCGGGTCACGGGCATCGACGAGGACGACGCCGCCGAGTACAACGCCGACCTCGAGAGCGGCTACACCGACGCCGTCGAGATGCACGTCGCCGAGGGCAAGGACGGCCGCGTCCGCAACGAGATCGACCACATGGCGTCGATCGGGATGGAGGGCCCCGGCCACGCCTACGTGCACGCGAGCGACGCGACGACCGCGCAGCTCGCGCGGATGGCGGCCACCGGCACGGCGATCGTCTGGTCGCCGCGGTCCAACCTCGCGCTCTACGGCACCACCACGCCCGTCGAGATCGCCGATCGGCTCGGCGTGCCCTGGGCGATCGGCACGGACTGGACGCCGTCGGGCTCGATGGCGCCGATGAAGGAGCTCGCGTGCGCCGCCGACTGGCTCGCCGGCAAGGGCGACCCGATCACGGACGTGGGCCTCTACGACAAGGTCACCACCGACGCCGCGCGCGTGCTCGGGCTCGACGGCGTGCTCGGCTCGCTCGCCGTCGGCATGGTCGCCGACGTCACGGTCTTCACCTGGGACGACACGCCCTACCGCCACGTGATCGAGGGCGGCCCCGCCGACGTGCGGCTCGTCGTGAAGGGCGGCGAGCCGCTGTACGGCGTCACGACGCTGCTCGACCCGCTCGCCGCCGAGAGCTGCGAGGAGCTCGACGTGTGCGGCGAGACCCGCGCCGTCTGCGACGCCGGCACGCCGCTCTCCGAGGTCGAGGCCACGCTGCTCGCCGCGCTCGACAGCGCGAGCCCGCCCGAGGGCTACGAGTACGCGTTCGAGCTCTACGGGCTCTTCGACTGCGAGGACACCTCCGCGAGCTGCGACTTGCGGGCGATCACCGGCGACGACGCCGACGGCGACGGCATCGGCGACACCGACGACGTCTGCGCCGGCGTCTACGACCCCCACCAGTGGGACGCCGACGACGACGGCGAGGGCGACGCCTGCGACGCCTGCCCGCTCTCGGCCGAGGCCGACTGCGAGATCGACCCGAACGACGTCGACGGCGACGGCGCCGCCAACGACGAGGACGTCTGCCCGTACCTCGCGGACGACCAGGCCGATCAGGACGGCGACGGCGAGGGCGACGCCTGCGACGCCTGCCCCGAGGACGTCGGCTCCTGCGACGTGAGCGTCGAGGCCCTCCAGGACGCCTCCCACCCGGACCACCCCGACGAGGGCACCGCCGTGTCGATCTCCGGGGTGGTGGTCACCGCGATCGACCCCGAGGCCGGCTTCTTCGTGCAGGTGCCCGGCGCGAGCGAGTTCGGCGGGCTCTACGTCTACGACTTCGGCGACAACGCCGTCTCCCGCGGCGACGTCGTGGCCGTCGAGGGCGTGTACACCGACTACTACGGGCTCGCCGAGCTCAACGAGATCGCCTCCGTCACCGTCACCGGCGCGGCCGAGGTGCCCGCGCCCGTCGAGGTCGACCCCTGCGACGTCGCCACGGGCGGCTCGCTCGCCGACGAGCTCGAGTCGATGCTCGTCACGGTGGGCGCGGTCGAGGTGACGAGCGCCAACGCCGACGACCCGGACGACTACCAGGAATTCGAGGTCGCCGGCTGCCTTCGCGTCGACGACATGCTCGACGCCTACGCCGACCAGCCCGCCGCCGGCACCTCCTACGAGGCGCTGACCGGCGTGGTGGTGTACAGCTTCGACAACAGCAAGCTCGCGCCTCGCGACTCGGAGGACCTGCGTTGAAGCCGTCAGTCGTCAGTCGTCCGTTGTCGGTCCTGGTGCTCCTCGGCTGCGCCGAGGAGCCGAAGGTCGAGGCGCCGCCCGCCCCCGCGCCCACCGAGGCGACGGCCACCACCCCCGCCGAGCCCGCGCCGGCCATGCCGCGCGTGCCCACGCGGACGACCACGCGCGCGGCCGCGAGCCACGTCCTCGTCGCGTACGCGGGCGCCGTGAACGCGCTCCCGAACGTGTCGCGGACGCGCGAGGAGGCGCGCGCGCGGGCGGAGGAGGCGCGCACGAAGGCGCTGGCCGGACAGGACTTCGCCGCCGTCGCCAAGGCGTACTCCGACGACTCCACCGGCCCTCGTGGGGGCTACCTCGGCGGCTTCGACGACGGCACGATGGTGAAGCCCTTCGAGGACGCCGTGAAGGCGCTCGAGGTCGGGCAGATCGGCCCCGTCGTGGAGACCCCTTTCGGCTTCCACGTCATCAAGCGCGAGCCCCTCGCGGAGCTCCGCGCCGGGCACCTCGTCGTGAGCTGGGCGGGCGCCCAGAGCGCGCCCGCGGGCGTGTCACGGACGAAGGAGGAGGCGCGGGCCCGGGCGGAGGAGGCCGTCGCGAAGATCAAGGCCGGGACGGACTGGGCGGAGGTGGTGCGCGCCTACTCCGACGGCCCGCTCAAGGAAGACGGCGGGGACCTCGGCTGGTTCGGCCGCAACCAGCTCGCCCCCCAGCTCGACGCGGCCGCCTTCGAGCTCGCCCCCGGCGACGTCAGCGGGATCGTGGAGACGCCGCGGGGGTTTCACGTGATGAAGCGGATCGAGTAGAAGGCTGGAAGCCTCTCAGTACGACGAGACCTCGATCGCCAACCCCGCCAGCGTGTCCCCCACCGCGACCGTGTACGGGTTGTCCTTGTCGCCGCCCTCGTAGCCCTGCTGCGTGCCGAAGCCGTCCGGGTCGACGGACGCGAAGATGTGCACCGTCGTCGAGCCGTTCAGCGTCAGCTCGGCGAAGAAGCTCGCCGGCACGCCGTCGCCCGGCGGGCACGGCACGTTGGAGCTCGACGTCGGAGGGCCGGTCGGGTGCCCGTCCTGGATGAGCGAGTCGTCGTACAACATGATGGCGCAGACCGCGTCCGCGCTGACCGTGCTGGTGAACGCGTAGTCGCCCGACACGGTGAGCTCGGCCGTGGTCGTGTCGGTGTCGGTGTCCGTGTCGGTGTCCGCATCGGCGTCGGCGTCGGCGTCGGCGTCGCCGTCGGCGTCGGTGTCCGAGTCCGCATCGGCGTCCGCGTCGGCGTCCGCGTCGGTGTCCGTGTCGGCGTCCGTCTCGTCGATCTCGTAGCAGTTGCCGTCCCGGTACTCGAAGCCCGGGTCGCACTCCTCCGTCTCGCCTTCGGTCGGGTAGCACTTGTCCTCGACGAGGACGTACCCATCCGGACACGTCGCCTCGCCGCAGCCGAGGAGCACGAGGGGGATGATGCCGAGCACACGCATGGGGAGCCTACCTCCGAGCGCGCAGTCTACAGGATCTCGGTGACCACCGCACGGATGTTGGCGTCGGTGGGCTCGCCGACGCGCTCGTGGACGCGGAGGTCCCGGTCGACGACGAACACCGCGGGCCAGCCCTCCACGGAGCCGGGCGGCACGACGTCGTAGGCGTACCCCTCGGGGTCGGCCAGCACGGGCTCGGTGACGATGCCGTAGTACTCGGCCCAGTCGGCGAGGTCCTCCTCGTCGACGGGCTCGCCCTCGGTGTCCTCGGGCATGAGCGTGACGTAGACGAGCTCCTCGCCGAAGTGGTCGGCGGTCTCCTGCACGCCTTCCGCGAGCTCGCGGCAGGGGCTGCACCACTGCGTGGACAGGTCCAGCACGACGAGGCTGCCGTAGAACTGCCACAGCGACACCTCGTCGCCGTAGACGTCGATGCCGCGCACGTCGGGGACGACCTGCCCGTCCTCGTAGCCCTCGGCCTCGAGCCCGGCCGGGGGCTCGGAGATGGGCCAGCCGTTCTCCGGGGCGACCCACTCCGACGCCGCGCCGCCGTCCTCGCTGTGGAGGACGGGGATGCAGCCCGCGACGGACAGCGAGACGACCCAGCGCATTCGGCCTCCCGGGTCACACCTTAGCACCTTGACGTCGCCGCCGGCCCGCGTGACGGTGGCGGTCCCTCCCGAGGACCGATTGGAACGCCTGACGTACGACCGGCTGCTCTCCACCTGGCGCGGGTACGGCGCGCCCCGCGCGCGCTGGCGGGTGGGCGGGGAGTACGAGCGGGCCGTCGTCCGCGGCGACGGCCGCGCGGTCGCGTACGACGACGCCGACGGCATCCGCTGGATCCTCGAGCGCCTCGCCGCGAAGACCGGGTGGAAGCTCAAGCGCGAGGGCGAGTCCCCCATCGAGGTGGTGGGCCCGGGCGAGGCCGGCAGCATCACGCTCGAGCCGGGCGGGCAGGTGGAGCTGTCGGGGGCGCCCTTCCTCCGGCTCGCCGACCTCGCCGCCGAGGTGCGCCAGAACCGCGCCCAGCTCTACGAGCTTGCCGAGGGCCACGACCTCCACTGGATCGCCTGCGGGCTGACGCCCTATGCGCGCATCGCCGACATCCCGTTCGTGCCGAAGGGCCGCTACCGCGTCATGCGCGAGTACCTCCCGCAGCACGGCGAGCTCGCCCACTGGATGATGAAGGGCACCTGCTCGGTGCAGGCCAACTACGACTACGCGGACGAGGAGGACTGCGCCCGCAAGTTCCGCGTCGCGCTCGACCTCGCCGCGCTCAACACGGCCATGTTCGCGAACTCGCCGGTGGCCGAGGGCAAGGCCACGGGTTTCGCGAGCTGGCGCGCGTACGTGTGGACGAAGACCGACCCCGACCGCACCGGCTTCCCTCCGAAGGTGCGCGCCCGCTACACGCACGCCGGCTGGATCGACTACCTGCTCGACGTCCCGATGATGTTCTACCGGCCGGGCGGCGAGTGGCGGCCCGCCAACGGCGTCCCCTTCCGCAAGTGGATGGAGGAGGGCATCGACGGCGTGTACCCCACCGCCGCCGACTGGGACCTCCACCAGACCAGCGTGTTCCCCGAGGTGCGGGTCAAGCGCACGATCGAGATCCGCGGCGCCGACGCCGTGCCGGTCGACCTCGCGATCGCCTTCTGCGCGCTCTGGACCGGCCTGCTCTACGGCGACCTCGACAGCGCCGAGGTCCTCGCGCGCAAGTTCGCCGCGGCGGACGACCACGAGGCGCGCCACCTCGCGGCGGCGAAGCACGGCCTCGACGCCCGCTTCGGCCCCCACAGCGGCGCGGAGTGGGCGCAGGCGCTCGTCCAACTCGCGACCAACGGGCTCAAGGAGATCGGCGAGGACGCCTCGCTGCTCCACCCCCTCGCCGCCCGCGTCGAGGCCGGCCGCTCGCCGGCGAAGGACTACGTCGAGGCCTGGGAGCGCGACCCCTCGCCCGCCAACATCCTGCGCGCTGTCGCGTATTAGTCGTCAGTTGTCAGTCGCCGCGCGTCAGCGCGGCGGTCCGTAGCGCGCAGCGGCACTGACGACTGACCGCTGACAACTCAACTGCGAAGCTGACGCACCCGCTCGAACATCAGGATCGCGGCCGTCACGCTCACGTTGAGCGACTCGAGCCCGCCGGCGAGCGGCACGGCCGCGACGGCGTCGCAGCGCTTGCGGACCGGGGGCGTCAGGCCCTTGTCCTCGCCGCCGAGCACGAGCGCGATCGGGCCGGTGAGATCGACCTCGTAGTACGGGTCGCCGTCCATGTCCGCGCCCACCACGCGCACGCCGGCCCGCTGCAGCTCCGCGAGCGCGCTCGAGATGCCCTCGCGGACGAGCGGCACGGCCTCCGCGCCGCCCATGCTCACGCGCTGCACGACCGGGCTCATCCCCTTCCCCCGCTGCACCGGCACCACGACGCCGTGGACGCCGGCGCCCAGCGCGCTCCGGAGGATGGCGCCGAGGTTGTGCTCGTACTGCACCTCGTCCACCAGCACGACGAACGGCTCCGCGTGCTGGCGCAGGAGCTCCTTCACGCTCACGTCGGGGAACGGATCCGCCTCGGCGATGACGCCGTTGTGCACGCCGGTCTGGCTCATCCGGTCGAGCAGGACGCGCTCGACGCGCACCACGCGGTCGCCCGCGAGGTCGAGGATGCGCCGCACCTTGTCGTCGGGCTTCGCGCCCGCGTCGAGCCACACGCGCCGGACGGGCCGCCGCTTGCGCACGAGCGCCTCGAGCACCACGTTGCGGCCTTCGATTCGGTCGCCGCGGACGGGCGGGAGGTCGGGTGGCGGAGGGCGGCGCACGCAGGCGCGCTATCGCGGGCGGCCCCGCCGCGGCTACCTTGTCGCGATGACGAACCCGTATCGATCGCTCCTGCTCACGCTGCTCCCGCTGGTCGCGTGCCCGACGCCCGCCCCGAAGGACTCGGGCGAGACCGGCGACGCCGACACCGACACCGACACCGACACCGACACCGACACGAGCTTCACCGAGCGCGGCTGCTACGCGGTCGACCCGAGCACGGAGGCCTGCCCCGATCCCGCCGCGGTGCCCGTGTCCGACGTGATCCCCGCGACGTGTGGCGCGACGGTCGTGTCGGTCGACGGCGCCGGCGTGGACGAGACCTGCCCCTGGATCGGCGGCGCCGTCGCCAGCGGCTGGTGCATCTACCCGATCACCGTCCTCCCGCCCGAGACCGAGTGCGACTACGGCCGCCCGCTGCTCGTGGGGGGCTCGCCCCGGATCGCGCCGCTGGTCGTCCGCGAGGGCTGGGGGCGCGCCACCCGCGCCGCCGAGGACCCCGCGCGCGCCGCCGCCTGGGCCCGCATCGGGCTGGCGGAGCACGCGTCCGTCGCGTCGTTCGCGCGGTTCACGCTCGAGCTGCTCGCGCTCGGCGCCCCCGCCGACCTGGTGGGCGACGCCCAGCGCGCCGCGGCGGACGAGGTGCGCCACGCGGAGATCGCGTTCGCCCGCGCGAGCGCGTTGTCCGGCCGCCCCGTCGGCCCGGGCCTCCTCCCCCTCGCGGACCTCGCGCTCGCCGGCGACCTCGTCGCGCTCGCCGTCGCCACCGCGCGCGAGGGCTGCGTCGCCGAGACGATCTCCGCGCTGCGCATGGGGGTCGCGCGGGATTGCGCCACCGACCCGGAGGAGCGCGCCGCGTACGGGGTGCTCGCCCGCGACGAGGCCCGCCACGCCGCGCTCGCGTGGCGCACCGTGCGCTGGGCCATCGACGTGGGGGGCGAGCGCGTCCGCGCCGCCGTCGCGGAGGTGTTCGCCGCGCCCCCGTCGCTCCCCGACCTGGACGCCCGCCGGGCCTGGGCCGAGGTGATCGCGCCCACCGCCGCCGCGCTCCTCGGCCGTCCCGCCGCTGACAGCCTCGAGCCGACGGCTTAGCCACACCGGCGATGCCCCCCGCCCCCGTCGAGCCCGTCGTGCGCGCCCTCGCCGGCCGCATCGTGGGCGACGCGATCGGCGAGCCCGACGCGACGATCCTCGATCAGACCGCCGCCGCCCTCGGCCGCAAGCTCGACGGCATGCCGCGCCACTTGCGCGCGGGGATGATCGCGCTGACCGCGATCTTCGACCGCGCCGGCTCGCCCCCCTTCCACGCCGCCCCGCCCGAGGTGCAGCGCCGCCGCATCGCCCGGTGGAAGCGCCTCGGGGGGCCCACCCGCGACTTCTTCGCGTTCTACGAGAAGATGAGCCTCTTCCTCTACCTCTCCATCGAGCACGGCGAATGACACAGTTGGACTGTGACATCCTCGTGATCGGCTCCGGCCCCGGCGGCGCCACCACCGCGGCGCTGTGCGCGGAGGCCGGCCACGACGTGCTGATCGTCGAGGAGGGCCACAACTGGACGCTCGACTCGGCGCCTTCGTACACGCTGGCCGAGATGGACCAGAAGTACCGCAACGGCGGGCTCAACAGCGCGATGGGCCCCACCAACGTCACCTACCTCGAGGGGCGGTGCGTCGGCGGCGCCAGCGAGATCAACGCCGCGCTCTACCACCGCCCGCTCCCGGAGACGCTCCGGGAGTGGCAGGTGAAGTACCGCATCGCGGAATTCGGCCGCGACGAGATCGAGCCCTGGTTCGAGGCGACCGAGCGCGAGCTGCACGTGTCGACCTACCCGGACGGCACGGGCCCGGTCAGCGAGCACTTCCGCGCCTCGGCGAAGAAGCTCGGCTGGAAGGTCGCGGAGATCGCCCGCTTCTGGAAGTACGACGGCAAGGGCCCCGGGCGGCGCCAGTCGATGAGCGAGACGCTGCTGCCCCGCGCGGCGCGGGCCGGCGCGCGGCTCGTCGCCGACACGAAGGTCGAGCGGATCGTCGTCCGCGACGGCGTCGCCCGCGAGGCGATCGCCCGGGACGCCGAGGGGAAGCGCGTCCGCGTCCGCTTCTCGAAGGTGTTCGTGTGCGCCGGCGCCGTCCAGACGCCCGCGCTGCTCCGGCGCAGCGGGATCGTCGCCAACGTGGGGAACTCGCTGCGCCTGCACCCGATGGTGCGTGTCGTTGCGCGTTTCCCCGAGCCGATGAACGACCCGAGCTGGGGGGTCCCCGTCTGCCAGATCGAGGAGTTCAAGCCGTCCCTGACGCTGGGGTGCTCGCACAGCTCGGTGCCGCACCTTTCGCTGTGGCTGGGCGACGGCGTGAAGGACAAGGCCGCGCGCCTCGCCCAGTGGGATCGCCACGCCATCTTCTACGTCGCCGCGATGGGCACCGGGAAGGGCTCCGTCCGCAACCTGCCGATCGTCGGCGAGCCCCTCGTGCGCTTCACCATGACCCCTCAGGACCAGTCGATGTTGTGCGAGGGGCTTTGGCAGCTCGGCAAGGTGCTCTTCGCCGGCGGCGCCGAGGAGATCTACCAGCCGGTGCCGGGCGGCCCTCCCATCCGGTCGCCGAAGGACCTCGGCTTCCTCCGCCGCGGCGTGCCCCAGGGGCGGCTCAACGTCTCGACGATCCACCTGTTCTCGAGCTGCCCGATGGGCGAGGACGGCGACGTCTGCGCGGTCGACTCCCACGGCCGCGTCCACGGCCTGTCCAACGTGTGGGTCAACGACGCGAGCATCCTGCCGCAGAGCCCAGGCGTGAACCCTCAGGGCACCATCCTCGCGATCGCCCGGCGCAACGTCACGCGGTTCCTGGAAGGGGCACGTCGAAGCGCACGATGACGCGGTCCTGCAGGCGGAGCGCGCCGAGCAGCGCCTTGTAGGGCTGGATGCCCCACCGCGACGGGGCGATCTCCACCTGCCCCAGCGCCGCGTCGCCCTCGACCGTGTACGCGATGCGGATCGGGCGCTTGACCCCGTTCAGCTCGAGCTCGCCGACGACCGCGCCCTCCTCGCGGACACCCTCGAAGCGGATCAGCGGGAAGCGCCCGGCCTTCAGCACCGTCTCGCGCGCGTTCCGGTCGATCTCGCGCCGGTCCTTCTCGGACATGGGCTCGATCCGCCCCTCCTTCACGGCGCCGTCGACGCGCAGGCTCTGGGCGTGGCACACCACCCGCACGCGCGCGCCCTCGAACGTGACCTCGTACTTCTCGAGCACGAGCCGCAGATCGTGCGCGATCGGCGAGAGCAGCGCGCGCTCCTTGAACGTGAAGACCTCGATCACGCCTTCTCCAGGTGCAGCGTCCGCGTCGGGAACGGGATCTTGATGCCCTCGGCGCGCAGGCGGGCGAACACGCGGTGGTTGACGGCGTCGAGCGCGCGCGGCTGCGTCGCGATGTCCTTGATCCAGAAGCGCAGGCCGAAGCGCAACGCGAACTCGCCCATCTCCTCGAACAGGACGGCGGGCGCGGGCTCCTGCAGGAGCAGCGGCACCTCGCGCGCGGCGCGGTCGAGCTCGTCCTGGAGCACGTCGCGGACCCGCGCGGGGTCGCTCGCGTAGTCGACCCCCACGACCACCGACACGCGCGAGCGCGGGAACGGCATGTGGAAGTTGAGGATGGTGCTGCCGGCGATCTTGCTGTTCGGCACCACCACGACGTCGTCGTCCAGCGTCTTGATGCGCGTGGTGCGCCAGCCGATGTCGAAGACGTGGCCCTCGCGCTTGTCCTCGAGCTGGATGTAGTGGCCGATGTGGAAGGGGCGCTCGAGCAGGATGTGGATGCCGGCGAAGAAGTTGGTGAGCGTGTCCTGGAGCGCCAGCGCGACGGCGAGGCCGCCCACCCCGAGCGCCGTGATGATCGGCGCGATCTCGACGCCCAGCGCGTTGAGCAGCACGGTGCCGCCGAGCAGCACCACCGCGCTCTTGATGACGGTCTGGCCGAGCCCGGGGACGTTCGTGTCGCCGCCGTTGCGCCGGAGCAGCATCGTGACCGCGCCGCCGGCGACGTTCGCGACGACCAGCGTGACCGAGAGGATGACCAGCACCGTGAGGCCGCGGCTCGCCACCTCGCGGTACGCGTCGGCGATCGTGGCGGTGCGGACGGTGACGATCAGCGCGACCGCGACGCACCAGAACAGGCTGGGCATCCGGAACGCCTGCAGGAGCAGGTCGTCGACCTCGTTGCTCGTGTGTTGCGCCCAGCGGTGGAGCTGGCGCAAGAGCAGGGCGCGCAGCACGACGGCGCCGACCAGGACGACGAGGAACACGGCGAGCGGCCGGAGGACGGCCACGACCCCGGGATCCAGCCCGACGAACGGCAACGTCACGCGCGGCCTCCCGCCATGCGCCGGCGGATCGCCGACGCGAGCCGACCCGCGGCCGCCGGCTCGAAGCGGAAGAAGAGCTCGGGCTCCACCAGCTCGAGCTCCATCAGCAGGGGACCGTCGGGCCCGCGGACGAGGTCGACGCGCGCGTAGGGGAGCGGCCCCACCGCCCCGATCGCGCGGGCGCCCGCGGCGAGCAGCGCGGCGTCGGGCTCGCCGGCGAGCACGCGCCCGCCGTGCTCCTCGTGGATGAGGAAGTTGCCGGCGGCGGCCACCTTGCGGACGGCGTGGCTGTACTCGCCGTCGAGGTACACGAGCGACCACTCGCCCTCGGCCTCGATCGCCGGCAGGTAGGGCTGCACGAGCCACGCCCCCTCGCCCGGCTCGAAACCCGCGCGCGCCCGCCACGTCCGGTGCCCGGCGGCGGACACCTCGGGCTTGACGACGACCTCGTCCCAGCCCGTCTCGGCGAGCACGTCGGCGAGCCGGCCGCCGCGCAGCCGCCGGGTGGGGATGACCGCGACCTTCGTCGCCAGCGCGTCGAGGTAGGACTTCCGCAGGTTCCAGAGCAACACGGGCGCGGGGTTGAAGGCGGGCACCGGCAACGCGCGCACCCAGGCCTCGAAGGCCTCGACGCGCAGGTGGTAGTCCCACGGCGACCGCACGCAGACCGCGTCGAACGTGGCCCAGTCGACGCCGGGGTCGTCCCAGACCGCGGCGACCCCCTCGATCCCGACCTCGGCGAGCGCCGGGACGAGCCGGCGGTCGTCGGCGGTGAGCGACGGGCGCTCCGCGTCGGTGAGCAGGGCGAGCTTCACGCAGGCTCGGGCTAACCCGACCCCGGGGTCCGGGGATACGTGGGCGGCATGTCGTGGCTCCTCTCGATCCTCGCCTGCGGCGACGCCCCGAGCGCGCCCGCGGCCCCCGCGCCCACCCCCGCGCCCGCCGAGGCGAAGGCCCGCCCGTCGTGGCCGCCCGCGCCCGCGGAGTGGGCCAAGATCCCGCTCGCCGAGGGCGCCATCGCCTCCGCGCAGGCCGCCACCGAGGTGCCGCCCGCGTTCCGCAACCACGCCGGCGACATCGCCTGCCCGGTCATGGGCATGGCGATGAAGTCGCCCGACGACGTCGTCTCCTTCGCCGACCACGCCGGGGTCCGGTACTTCTTCTGCTGCGACGCCTGCGAGAAGATGTTCGTCGGCGACCCCGAGGCCTACGCCGACGGCAAGTACCTCGCGGCGCACGCGCTCGACCCCACCGACCCGACCTGCGCGGACAAGGAGTAGCCGTCACCGGGCGAGGTGCAGCCGGCACACCCGGCTGTGCTCCTCCCAGGCCGGCCAGCCGGTCTCCAGCACCGTGGCGTCGCCGGCCGGCGCGGTCGCCGGCGCGGCGCACACCTTGCGCGCGAGCACGGTCGCGTCGGGCCACCACGCCGCCGCGCCCTCCACGAGCGCCTTCACCGACCGCCTCGCCGAGGCGGCGTCCGCCCCTTCGAGCGCGCGCAGGTCCGTGAGCCCCTCCGCGGCGCGCACGATTCGGTCGGGCAGGTGGAGGTCGACGACGGCGATCCGCGCGACGTGGACGGCGCCCGCAACCCCCACGCGCGACCGCTCCAGCCTCCCCGTCGCGCGCGCACCCCGCTGCGAGCGCACCTCGACCTCCCCCGGCACCACGAGCCAGACGCCGTCGTGGTCGTCGGGCTCGCCGAGGGGTCGCTGGCCGGGCTCCGGCGGCGCCTCCCACCACGCGCCCTCGGCGACGCGCCAGCCGCCGGCGTCGCGGGCCATCAGCGAGCGCGCCGGCGGCAGGGCGGCGAGCGCCTCGCGCGCCACCACGCCCGCCCCGAACCCCACCGCGCGCGCGGCGAGCGCCCGCATCCGGAGGTCCCCCTCCTCCGCGCCCCGCAACGCCACCCGCGGGGGTCCCTCCCGTGCGAGCATCGTCGCGGTCGCGACGTCCACCCGGAGCGCCCGCGCCAGCTCGCTCGCGTCGCCCGCGCCCGACAACACGAGCAGGAACGGGTGGCGCAGCGGGGGGAGCCGCACGGGCGCCGGCGCCTCCACCTCCACCGGCAGGCCCCCCCGCGCGACCTCCGCCGCGGCGATCAGGGCGTCGAGCGCCTCGCGCGCGCCGGCGGAGTCGCCGCGGGCGATCGCCTCGTCGGCGTCCCGCGCGAGGTCCTGCAACGAACGCCCCTCTCTCCTCGCAGCGGGGAGAGGGGCACGAGCGTGGTCCTCCGACGAACGCCCCTCTCCCCGCGGAGCGGGGAGGACGCCATCCGGCGTCGCGGAAGGGCCGGCCGCGACCGCTGGGAGCGGCGGAGCGACAGGACGTCGCTCCAGGCCCTGGAGCCCGCCCCCGGAGCTCGGCCCCGGACGGGCCGAGCGTGAGGGGGGGTGGCCGAAGGCCGGGTGAGGGGTTTCAGGCTCGACGGCCGGGCTCGCCTCGGCGGGCGGCTCCTTTGCCAGCGCCTCCTTCACGGCCCTCACGCTCCCCTGCCCCTGGAGCGCCGCCCGCAACAGCCGGTCGAAGTCCTCGCCGACGGTGCGGGGCTGCGCGGGCGGCGGCGGCGCCGTCGGGTTCGGCATCTCCGAGCCGCAGTAGAGGCACGCGACGCGGTGCGCCGCGTTCGCGCGACCGCAGCGCGGGCAGGGCGCCGTCAAAGCCCCACGATCTCGTGGGTCCAGCGCACCTCCGCCGCGTTCGCCTCCACGCTCACGACGCGCAGGTCGATCGCGTCGTCCCAGGTGGCGTCGGTGACGTAGACGTCCAGCGGTCGCCCGGTGTCGACCTCCTCGCCGTTGACGTGGTAGTGCCCGGCGAAATTGGCGTAGATGGCGTCGTCCCAGGTGGCCAGCAGCGCGTCGAGCGCCTCGATCTCCGCGAGGTCGAAGGCGCCCGGGGACAGGTGCATCGGGTGGTGCGAGAAGAACGCGACGCGGTCGCTCGGGCCCTCCGGGAGGGCGTGCAGGTCGTCCTCGAGCCAACGCAGGGTGCCGCCGTCGAAGTCGTGAAGGTCGGCCATCTCGCCCTCGATCCCGCCGAGGTGCCGCGTGCACCAGTCGAGCCCCACGAAGTGCACGCCGTCGATGTCGAAGGAGAAGTCCTGGATCCAGCTTGGCGCGCCGATCTCGGGGTTGTCGACGGGCGTGGTCCCGCGTTGCCACCCGTCGAGCTCCTGGGCGAGCCCCGCGTACTGGCTCGCGAAGGCCGCGTCGAACGCCTCCTCGTCGCCGAACTGGATCTCGTTGTCGCCGAGGACCGGCACCCAGGGGACGGGCAGGGTGTCCAGCACCGCGCGAGCGGCGTCGAAGCCGTCGTCCCAGGCGATGTCGCCGACGAGGATCACGACGGCGACGTCGCGCGCCTCCGCGTTCTCCGCGATCCACTCGACGGCGGCGGCGAGCCTCGCCTCGTTCTCGGACGCCTCCGCGGCGGAGACGTGGGGGTCGGCGAGCACGACGAAGGAGAACAGCGGCGCCATCGGCCCGGGGTCCGTCGCCTCGGTCGACGGCGCGTCGTCGCCCGCGGGCTCGGGCTCGGGCGACGCGCACGCAAGCAGGAGGAGGCCCATGCCCCGTCATGTACCAGACCACGCGCCGCGGTGACGGGCACGCCGGCGGTGATACCCCCCGGGGATGCTCCGCGACGACCTCCTCCGCTGGTCCGGCACCTTCCGCTACGGCGGGCGGGCGCTGCGGCTCGTGTGGACGACGTCGACGCGCGCCACGCTCGTCTTCGCCGCGCTGACGCTGGTCGCCGGCCTCCTCCCCGCGGCGATCGCGTGGGCGGGCAAGCTCATCGTCGACGCGGTGGTCGCCCGCGACCTCGTCGCGACGCTCCGCGCGGTCGCGCTCGAGGGCGGGCTCGTCGCCGCGCTCGCCGGCGTGCAGCGCGCGCTCACGGTGACCGAGTCGCTGTTGCGGGCCATGCTCGGCCACCGCGTCAACGTGCTCATCCTCGAGAAGGCGCTGGCGCTCGACCTCCCCGACTTCGAGGACAGCGCCACCTACGACCGCATGACGCGCGCCCGGCGCGAGGCGTCGGTGCGCCCCCTCTCGCTCGTGCGCCGCAACTTCTCGCTCGCGCAGAGCCTCGTGTCGCTCGTCGCGTACGGGGGGTTGTTGTGGGCGTTCTCGCCGCCGCCGTGCCCGCGTTCGTCGCCGAGACCCGCTTCGCGGGCGAGGCCTTCCGCATCTTCCGGTGGCGCGTGCCCGAGGCGCGCGAGCAGGCCTACCTCGAGGTGGTGCTCGCCCGCGAGGACTTCGCGAAGGAGGTGAAGCTCTTCGGGCTCGGGCCGCTCCTGCTCGCCCGCTACGTGGCCATCTTCGACGCGCTCTTCGGCGAGGACCGCCGGCTCGCGATGCGGCGGGGCTTCTGGGGCTGGCTCGTCGGGCTCGTCTCCACCGGCGCGTTCTACGGCGCGTACGCGTGGATCGCGACCGAGGCCGTGCGCGACGTCATCACGCTGGGCGAGATGACGATGTACCTGATGCTCTTCCGGCAGGGCCAGAGCGCGCTCGCCGGCGGGCTCGGCGCCATCGGGGGCATGGTCGAGGACAACCTCTACCTCTCGAACCTCTACGAGTTCCTCGAGCTGCCCGTCTCGCCGCAGCCCGTGGGCGCGACCGCGGGCACCTCCCCCGGCGACGGCCTGCGCTTCGAGCACGTCACCTTCACGTACCCGGGGGCCACCGAGCCCGCGGTCGAGGACGTCTCGCTCCACCTCCGCCCCGGCGAGAAGCTGGCGATCGTCGGCGAGAACGGGTCCGGCAAGACGACGCTCATCAAGCTGATGTCGAAGCTCTACGAGCCCGCGTCCGGCCGCGTGCTCCTCGACGGGCTGCCGCTCTCCGAGTGGGACGCCGTCGCGCTCCGCCGCCGGGTCGCCGTGGTGTTCCAGGACTTCGCGAAGTACCAGCTGCTCGCCGGCGAGAACATCGGCGCCGGCGACCCCGACGCGTTCGCGGACGAGGCGCGGTGGCGGGACGCCGCCGGGCGTGGGCTCGCCGCCCCCTTCCTCGAGTCGCTGCCGAAGGGCTACCGCACGCGGCTCGGGCGCTGGTTCGAGGACGGGCGCGAGCTCTCGGGCGGCCAGTGGCAGAAGGTCGCGCTCTCCCGGGCCTTCGTGCGCGCGGGCGCCGACATCCTCGTGCTCGACGAGCCCACCGCCGCGGTCGACGCCGAGGCCGAGGCGCAGATCTTCGACTACGTGCGCAACGCGACGAAGGACCAGATGGCGGTGCTCATCTCCCACCGCTTCTCGACCGTCCGCATGGCCGACCACATCGTGGTGCTGGACGCGGGGCGCGTCGTCGAGGAGGGCTCGCACGAGTCCCTCGTCGCTGCGGGCGGGCGGTACGCGCGGCTCTTCGCGCTTCAGGCCGCCGGGTACCGCTGAAAGGCGGATAGACTGCGCGCGTGCTGCTCGTCCTCGCCGCCTGCGACGCCGACGGGGTCCCACCGCCCACCTGCGACGACGCGACGATCGAGCACGTGGCGACGTGGGCGGAGGCGGACCTGCCCGCGCGCGCCGACATCGCCCACACCGAGCCGGGCGTCGCGCTGGGCGACCTCGACGGCGACGGCGACCTCGACGCCTTCGTGGCCTGGGGCGGCGGCTCCTTCGTGCTCGCCAACGACGGCGCGGGCACGCTCGCGCTCGACGAGGGCTTCAACGCGGACGGCGAGCCCTTCGTCGAGGCGGCGGCGGTCGCGCTCGCCGACCTCGACGGCGACGGCGACCTCGACGCCTGGCTCGGCCGCGAGCGCGGCGACCCCGCCGTGATCCTCACCAACGACGGCACGGGCGCCTTCACGAGCGCCGCCGTCCCCGAGAGCGAGACCGCCGCGGCGACGGGCGCCTTCGGCGACGCCGACGGCGACGGCGACCTCGACCTCGTCGTCGCCAACCTCCTCCGGGACGTCGATCCCCAGCTGGTCCTCGCCGGCGAGCAGGCCGGCGTCGGCAACCGCCTCTGGCTGCAGGAGGACGGCGTCTGGACGCCCACCCCGCTGCCGGACGCCCAGGCGGAGGCGCTCACGTTCCAGGCCGCGTGGCTCGACGTCGAGTCCGACGGCGACCTCGACCTCTACCTCGGCAACGTCTGGGGGCAGGAGCTGACGCCCAACCAGCTCTTCCGCAACGAGGGCGACGCCACGTTCGTCGAGGACGCCGCCTGCGCGTGCGACCGCGCGATGAACTCGATGGGCGTGGCGGTCGGCGACGCCGACGGCGACGGCAGCCCCGACCTCTACGTCACCGACGTCGGCACCGGCCTCCTCTTCCTCAACGACGGCGCCGGGCTCTTCGCCGACGCGACCCACGCCTCCGGCGCCTACCTGCCCCCGAGCGAGACGAACCTCTCGGGCTGGGGCGCCACCTTCACGGACCTCGACCTCGACGGCTGCGAGGACCTCTTCGTCACCTACGGCCGGCTCGCCAGCGACGGCGCCGCCGAGCTCGACGCGTACCAGCCCGAGGGCGAGAGCTGGTCGGACCCCGAGATGCAGGCCGACGTCTGGCTCCGCGGCGACTGCGAGGGCGGCTTCGCGCGCGCCGAGGGCACCGATCTGGACACCGTCCTCGTCCGCGATCGCGGCGTCTCCGTCGGCGATCTCGACGGCGACCTCCGCCCCGACCTCGTCACCGTCGGCAAGTTCACCGTCAACCAGTGGCGTACGATCGGCGGCTGCGGCCCCGGCGTCCGGCTCCGGCTCGCCGGCCCGTCGGGCAACGCGAACGGGTTCGGCGCGAAGATCGAGGTCGAGGTGGGCGATCGCGTCGCCACCCGCTGGATGCTCCCCTCCTCCACCCACTCCCAGAACGCGCTCGAGCTCCTGCTCGGCCTCGGCGGGGCCGACGCCGCCGACGTCGTACGCGTGACCTGGCCCGACGGCGCCGTCACCGAGCACGCCGGCGTGGCGGCCGGCGCCACGCTGGTGGCGTCGCCGTGACGCTGCTCCTCCTCGCGTGTGTCGGTCCCCCCGACGACGCCGCCGGCGACGACTCCGCCCCCCCCGCGCCGGTGTGTGACGCCCCCACGCTCACGCTCACGCAGGACCTGCGCACGGAGGACCTCCCCGCGGAGTGGGAGCTCAAGCACACCGAGCCCGGCGTCGCCCTCGCGGACGTCGACGGCGACGGCGACCTCGACGGCCTCGTCGCGTGGGCGGGCGGCGTCTTCGGCGTCCGCAACGACGGCACCGGCCTCCTCACCGTCGACCCCACGATCACGATCGACGACGGCGCCGCGTTCCGGGGTGTCGCCGTCGCCTTCGCGGATCTGGACGTCGACGGCGATCCCGACGCGTACCTCGGCGAGTACGCCGGCGGCGACCTGATCCTCTGGAACGACGGCGCCGGCCGCTTCACCTCCGAGCGGCTCTCCGACGGCGACCCCTCCCTCTCGCCGTGGACCGGCGCGTTCGGCGACGCCGACGGCGACGGCGACCTCGACCTGTACGTCGCGGTGCGGGTCCCGGACATCGAGCCCGACTACGTGGTCGCGGGCACGATGGTCGGCGGCCCGAACTACCTCTACGTCAACGAGGGCGGCGGCGCCTTCGTGCGCGACGACAGCCGCGTCCCGCAGGAGGACAACCACGGGCTCACGTTCCAGGCGGCGTGGGTGGACCTGGACGGCGACGACGACCTCGACCTCTACGAGGCCAACGACTGGGGCTTCTACGTCGTCCCGAACCGGTTCCTGCGCAACGACGGCGCCGGCTTCTTCACCGCCGATCCGTCGGTGGGGCTGGACGTGCCGATGTACGGCATGGGCGTCGGCGTCGGCGACGTGGAGGGCGACGGCGTCCCGGAGCTGGTCGTCACCAACCTCAACACGCCCAGCCTGTTCAGGATCTACGACGGCGTCGCCGCCGACGCGACGCGCGCCAGCGGGCTCTACGTCCCCCCCAGCGACACGAACTTCACCTCCTGGGGCACCGCGTTCGGCGACCTCGACCGCAACGGCTGCGCCGACGTCGTCGTCGCGTACGGGCGCCTCGGCGAGTACATGGAGGAGTGGCTGGGGGAGATCCCGGGCGTCGAGGAAGGCGCGTACGACCCCGACCTCCAGAGCAACGTGCTCCTGCTCAACGACTGCGCCGGCGGCTTTTCGCGCGCGACGGGCACCGACTTCGACGTGTACCTCGAGCGCGACCGCTCCGTCGCGCTGGGCGACCTCGACGGCGACGGCCGCGCCGACGTCGTCTCGGTGGGCAAGGACTTCTTCCGGGTGTGGATGGCGGGCGGCGGCTGCGACGAGGGCGTGACCGTGCGGCTCTCCCAGCCGGGCGAGAACCCCGCCGGCATCGGCGCGCGCGTGACGGTCACCGCCGGCGGTCGCGACCAGGTGATGTGGATGCTCCCGTCGACCACCCACTCCCAGAGCGCGCTGGAGCTCACCTTCGGCCTCGGCGAGGCCGCCGACGGGACGGTGTCGGTCCGGTGGCCCGACGGCGCCGAGACCGCCGGCGTCGCCGTCGCGGCGGGCGACGTCGTGACCGTCGCGCGCTGACGCGCGATACTCTCGGAGCCGTGCGCACCGCCGCTGCCCGACGCCCGAAGCCCTCCCCGCCCCGCGAGCCGGCACGCGCCCTGCTGTGGGGCTCCGTCGCCCTCGTGGTGATCGTCGTGGCCGCCGCGCTCGCCCTCCCCGCGCGCGACGCCGCCGCGCTCGGCGAGGCCCGGCGCGCCTGGACCGAGCAGGGGCAGCGGCCGCCCGCGCCGCCGGCGACCTCCGGCGGGACACGCGAGCTGCAGGAGCGGATGTAGGTGGACGCCGTCGACCGCCGCGCCGCCGCCGTGCTCGGGTGGATCGCCGCCCTCGTCGCGCTGTTCGACGGCGTGGCCGAGGTCGCCGGGCTGAAGTGGCTCCAGGAGGTCGAGTGGCCGAGCGACCTCTACACCTTCCAGCACCTCGATCCCGAGCCGATCGACGTGGCCGTGGTCGGCTCGAGCCGTTCGCACTACGGGCTGCCCCCCTCAGGCCTCGACGTCTGCCTCTCCGAGGCGCTCGGCCGCCGCACGCGCAGCGTCGGGCTCAACCGGCTCACGGCCGCGGCCTACGCGCAGGACCTCGTCGCGCGCACGCTCCTCGCGGACAACGCGCCGGCCGTGCTCGTCGTGGAGGTCGCCCCGGAGACGCTCAACGCCCAGCACTTCGAGCTGGACTACAACATCGCCAGCACCGCCGAGCCCTCGGACGTGCCGGAGTGCCTCCTGCACGGGCGCTCGCCCGCGACCTGCGCGCGGCCCCTGCTCCGGGGCGTCGAGAACGTCGCCCAGCTCTTCGACCGGCCGCTCGCCGACAACGCGCACATCACGTGGATGATGTTGTACGAAGGTGGCGGCCAGTACTGCTACAGCGACGACGCCTGCCGGACGCGCAACGCGACGTACGACGAAAAGAAGCGCGGGCGCTGGCAGGAGCGGATGGACCGGCTGATCCCCTCGGTCCGGGAGGGGCGCTTCGTCGACTACGACGTCCGCGGCGGCATCGCGGCTGCGCACTTCCGCGCGCTGCTCGACCGCGAGACGGCGCGCGGCGTGAAGGTCGTGGTCGTGAACCTGCCGGTCGCGGAGGCCTACCAGGCGCAGATCCCCGACGAGGTGTACGCCGAGTTCCTCGCCGCGATGCGCGACGAGCTCGGGCCGCGCGGCGTGCCCTTCGTCGACCTGAACACCCCCGATCGCCAGCGGGACCGCGCCTCCTTCGTCGACCCCGACCACCTCAACGCGACCGGCGCCGAGCGCCTGACGCGCGCCCTGTGCACGGATACGCTCGCTCCCCTGCTCGCGGGGTGACCATGCTCCTCTTGTCCGCGTGCTTCGAGCCGAAGGAGCACGACACCGCCCTCGGCGACACCTCGTTCGTCGACTCCGCGACGACCGACACCGACGACCCGCCGAAGGAGACCGGCGACTCCGGCGTCCCGGACACCGAGGAGACGGGCTGCACCGCCGTCTACTACGCCGACCACGACGGCGACGGCTTCGGCAACCCCGACGAGACCGTGGTCGCCTGCGATCCGCCCGCCGGCACGGCCGACAACGGCGCCGACTGCGACGACACCGACGCGGGCGTCCACCCCGGCGCCGCCGACGAGGAGAACGACGTCGACGACGACTGCGACGGCGAGCTCGACGAGGACGCGGCGGAGCCCGTCCCCACCACCGTCGACTTGACGTGGAGCGCGTCCGGCGTCACCGTCGACGTCGCGGGCGAGGCCCCCGGCTACGAGCTCGGCATGGCCGAGACCGGCGCGGGCGCCCTCGGGTGGTTCGGCGAGAGCTGCGTCGCCGGCGACGAGCCGTACGGCTACGACGACTACGGCTGGGACGTCTGCCATGGGCTCGGCGCGACGGGCGGCTTCGTCGAGAGCGTCTACCCCGACGTCTCCGCGGTCCGCGACGGCTACACGCTCTTCGCGCAGGAGCACGAGGCGAGCCTCACCTACGTGTTGCTCGACACGTCCTCGAGCGCGTGCTGGGTGTGGGGAGACGACGTCGGGTACTACGGCGACTTCGGGTGTACGGAGCTCTGATGCGTCAGAACTGGAAGTAGTAGAAGTCCCTCGCGTACAACGCGAACAACGAGCACACCCCCCCGACCGCCACCACCATCGTCGCCAGCGCGAACGCCGGCGCCGTCGCCGCCTCCTCGAGGAGCCGCTCCTTCCACTCGCGCGGCGAGAGGTGCAGGCCGATCGCGACCCCCAACAACCCGAGCCCGGTGGGCGTCACGAGCCCGGTGAACGGCACGCCCCAGTTCCCCCACGCCGCCACCGCCGCCCACAGGTCCGGCAGCGAGATGGGCCGCAGCGCCAGCACCGAGAGCGCGGTCAGCTGGAACGCGAGCAGCCGCTCGAAGAGCAGCACCGGTCCGCCCTCCGCGGGTCTTGGACGGACGTGCCGCCACGTCGCCGCGAGCACGCCGTTCCAGATGCCCATCACCACGTACGACATGCCGACGCCGTGCCACACGCCCGACACGAAGAACACGAGGAACAGGTTCAGCCACACCCGCGCCGGCGACCGTCGCGACCCGCCCATCGGCAGGTACATGTAGTCGCGCAAAAACGTGCCCAGCGTCACGTGCCAGCGTCGCCAGTGCTCCACCGGGCTCGGGGCGAACGCGGGCCGGTCGAAGTTGCGGGGCAACACGTACCCGAACAACAGGGCGGATCCGAGCGCGATGTCCGTGTAGCCGGAGAAGTCGCAGTAGAGCGCGAAGTAGGACGCCCAGTCCGCCACGATCGCCTCGACGGCGTGGCGCGAGCCGGGATCGGCGAAGAACGGGTCGACGATCGCGCGCCCGATGCCGTCGCCGAGCACCATCTTCTTGACCATGCCCACGCAGATGAGCAGGAGCCCCTCGCCGACGGCCCGCGCGTCCGCCCGCGGGGCCTTCTCCAGCTGGGGCAGGAATTCGCTGGCACGGACGATGGGCCCCGCGACCAACTGGGGGAAGAACGTCACGAACAACGTGAACTCGAGCAAACTCTTCGCCGGCTTGAGCGTCCGTTTCCAGATGTCGATCGAGTAGCTGAGCGTCTGGAAGCTGTAGAAGCTGATGCCGATGGGCAGCTCGGCGTCGAGCCGTCCGAGCGCGATCGGCGCGCCGAGCCAGCCGGCGACGTTCTCGACGCTCTCGAGCACGAAGTCGCCGTACTTGAAGACGCCGAGCATGCCGAGGTTGCCTACGACGCTGCACGCGAGCCAGAGCTTGCGGCGCCCCTCGCGCGTCTCGGCGTGGATGAGCCCGCCCATCGTGTAGTCGAGCAGCGTGGCGGCGCCGAGGAGCAGGAGGTAGCGCGGGTCCCAGGTCGCGTAGAAGAGCAGGCTCATCCCCGTGAGCCAGACGAACGCGAACCCGCGCCACCGCCGTAGCGCCCGGAACACGACGAACGCCGCGCCGAGGAACAACACGTACTGGAGGTCGGTGAACCTCACGCGGCCTCGGCGAGGCGCCGCCACCGCGTCGGCACGTGTTGCCAGAGCGCGTGAGCCCGATCCGGGTCGAGCAGCGCCGGGTAGAGCGCCATCGCCATCGTGCCCAACACGCCGACGTCCATGAGCGCGCCGATGCCGACGTGCATCCCGACGCCGCCGAGCAGGAGCCACGGGGTCGCCGGCGCCCACCACACGAGCAGCGGGAACGACGCCTCGAACGCGATCGTGTACCAGGACATCGCCGCGCAGAGCAGGGGCTGCCCGGACAACCACGTCGCCAGCGCTCCGCCGGCGTGGAAGCGGTCGACGAGGTCGTAGCGGAGCGCGTCGCCGGTCCACCAGCTCCGCTCGACGACGAGCTTCAGCCACCCCGTGGAGCCGTAGAGCCCGGAGTAGACGATCATCAGGTACCAGCGCGCCGCGGGGCTGCGCCACTTCTCGTGCAGGCGGGGCTCGCCGATCGGCGCGAGGAGCAGGCCCGCGACCGCCCACGTCACGAACCGCTCCGGCACGCGGAAGTTGAGCCCGAGGCAGGCGATCAGCGCGACGTAGGCCACGTACCAGACGGCGACCCCCGGCTTCGCCCACCGCCCGCCGGCGAGGATCCCCGCGACCGCCACGAAGCCGAAGGCCCAGAGCGCCCACGCCGCGGGCGCGGACAGGAGCACCTCATCGGCGATCCGCATCGGCCCGCTCGCGAACACGAAGGTCGGCGCGGCGAGCGCGTCCTGCACGTTGGGGAAGCGGGCGATCTGCGCGTCGAGCGCGGCGATGCCGAAGCAGACGCGGGCCGCCGCCCAGCCGCCCGCCCAACGCGGGGCGAATGCGTCAGCCACAGGTCCCCTCGAAGAGCACGTCGACGCGCTCGTCGTGGCGCGGCTGCTCGCGGCTGCCCGGCGTCTTCGTCCACGTCACGCGCGTGAGCCTGACCCCCCGCGCGCCGGTGCGCGCGCAGACGTCGCGCGCCATCGCCGCGACGCGCGGGCGATCGTCGAGGAAGTCGTCGCGCGTGTAGCCGGGGCCCTCGTCCCAGCGCGAGGGGTACAGCGAAGCGACGTCCACCTCGCGCCCGTCGACCTCGAGCCGCAGGTCCGCGTGGGTGGTGCGGAGGTCGGTGAACATCCGCCACCGCCCGAGCCACAACAGGTCCTTCGAGGCCTCCACGATCGCGATCTTCTCGACCGTCCCGAAGCCCGCGAGCGCGAGCTGGAAGCAGGCGAGCACGTAGACCGCGAGCGCGGCGAGCCCCGCGACCACGACGGGGCGCCACGCGGGCGGGGTCGTACGGGCGTCGGCGCCCCGGGGAGGCGTCATTCCGGCTTCGGCGCGTCCGGCGGCGGGCCCGCGAGGTGGTCCGGCGGCAGCGGCGAGGCGGCCCACACCATCGCGCGGAGCTCGACCGCGTCGAGGTCGCCGCTCGCGTCCGCGTCGAAGGGCGCCATCTCCGTACCCGGCCAGGTGACGCGGGCGAACTCGGCGGCCGAGAGCCGGCCGTCGCCGTCCCCGTCGAGCACGGCGAGCAGGCGCACGATCGGGTCGGGCTGCGCGTCGGCGGCGAGGATCAGGGGCGTCCACCACATGGCCGGGGATGATACGGTCGCGGCGATGTTCGCGCCACTCTCGGCGGTCCTGGCCTGCGCCGGCGCGCCCGAGCCCACGCCGATCCCGCCCCCCCGTACGCCGAACCTCGTCGTCGTGTCGATGGACGGCTTCCGCGCCGACCGCGCCCACTTCGACGGCAACCCGCGCCCCACCACGCCGAACCTCGACGCCTTCGCCGCCGAGGGCGTGCGCTTCCCGAACGCCTTCAGCCAGAGCAACGAGTCGTTGCTCTCGCACGCGTCGCTGTTCACCGGCCGCTACGCCAGCGAGGTCGCCTGGCCCGACTACATGCGGTTCTCCGTGCCACCCGACGCCACGACCCTCGCGGAGGCCATGTCCGCCGTCGGGTACGACACCGCCGCGTTCCTCGCGGGGGGCCACATCCGCGCCGAGTTCGGCTTCGACCAGGGCTTCGCCACCTTCTGGGAGTCGCAGGACTTCGGCAGCTTCCACGAGACGGTCCCGCCCGCGCTCGCGTGGATCGGGGAGCGCGCCGACCCGCGGCCGTTCCTGATCGTCGTCCACGGCTACGACCTTCACCGCCCCTACGCGCACCGCTCCGTCTTCTACCACCCCTTCGACGCCGACTACACCGGGCCGATGGAGGAGCTCGTGCGCGATCGCGTCGCGACCGAGAAAATCTTCGACGGCGCCTACTGGCCCGATCACGCCCGCGAGGCCTTCCGCCACGCGAAGGGCATGAACATGTCGGACCCTGCGTCGTACCGGCGCCTCGTCGAGGCGTCGCGGCGGCCGGGGGCGCGCAAGGTGCCGCTCACGCAGCGGGACCTCGACCACATGGTCGCGCACTACGACGCCGCCGTCCTGACGGTGGACACCTACGTCGGGCTCCTGATCGAGGGGCTGAAGAAGAGCGGCGCCTGGGACGACACGCTCGTCATCCTCACGTCCGACCACGGCGAGGACCTCCAGACCCACCGCTTCTCGAACCACCGCGCCGTGCTCTTCGACTCCACGAGCCGCGTGCCCTTCCTCGTCGGCGGCGGCGCCCTCCCCGCGGCGGCGCGCGGCACCACCCGCCCCGAGCTCGTCGACGCGACCGACCTCGTCCCCACCGCGATGGCCCTCGCGGGGAGCGTGCCCCCCGCGGGCACGCGCGGGAACGATCTGGGCGCGCTGCTCGCCGGCGAGCCGGGGGCCCCGACGAAGGACGCCGTGTTCCAGCAGGGCGTCCTGGGACAGTCCTCCGTGCGTACGGCCACCCACCGCCTCGTGTTCTCCGGCTACGCGCTGACCGACCCCACCTACGGCGCTCGCCTCCGCGACGACCCGCTCGACGGCGGCAGCTTCGCGCTCTACGCCGTGAAGGAGGACCCGAACGAGCTCACCGACGTGCTCGCCCGCGATCGGGCGGTCGCCGAGGACCTGCGCGCGCGCCTCGTCGCGTGGTACGGCTCGCTGCGGGCGGGGAGCGAGCGCGTCGAGATCTCGCCCGAGACACGCAAGATGCTGGCCGACCACGGGTACTGGTGATGACGGAGCAGGGCTGGACCCGCCTCGCCCTCGCCGCCGCCGCGCTCGGGGTGGTCGAGGTCGTGTTGCTCGTCGCGCTGGGGGTCGCCCCCGGGCCGCCGGCGACCCTGCCGCAGCGACGGTTGCCGGTGGCCACGAGCGACACCCCTCCGAGCGAGCCCGCCGACGCCGATCCCGAGGAGCTGCGCGCGGGCATGAAGGCGCTCGACGCGATCCTCGCGACCCGGCTCGAGCGCGAGGCGAGGGCCCGCGGGCTCGACCCCGCCGCTCTGATGCCCGCGCGGGAGGTCCGCGACGCCGGCGTCGCCGCGGGCGATCCCGGCTCCGACGCCGGCGCCCGCCTGATCGCCGCGTGGACCGACGCGTTCGCGAAGGTCGGCGCGCCGCTGGGCGGCTACCAGTAGCCCCGGGCGCGCAGGATCTCGCGCAGCGCGGGGTCCTGCGGCTGCTGGCCGCGCCACGCGCTGCGCGGCACCGCGCCCCGCCACGCCACGAGCGCGTCGCGCAGCGCCTTCGCCTGCTCGACCTGCTGCGTCACGACGTTGTGGGTCTCGCCCGGGTCGGCCGCGAGATCGTAGAGCTCGAACCAGGGCGGCTCGACGGGCGCGCTCTTCAGCGCGAGGTCGAAGAGCGGGAACGCGAGCGGCACGCCGACGAACACGAGGCGGTGTGTCGCCGTGCGCGCGGAGAGGTGCGGCAGCACGCCCTCCTGCACCACCATCGTCGCGGCCGGGGCGTCGCCGAGCAGATCCCGGCCCCGCAACCCCGCCGGCGGCTCGGCCCCGGCGGCGGCGAGCAGCGTGGGCACGACGTCGATGGCCTCGGCGAGGTCCTCGCGGACGCCAGGCGCCACGCCCGGCCCGCGGATCACGAGCGGGACGTGGGTGGTGCTGTCGCGGAGGACCGCGCGGTGGTTGAGGTAGCCGTGGTCGTGCAGGTCCTCGCCGTGGTCGGCGGTGAGCACCATCAGCGTGTCGTCGAGGAGCCCGCGGTCGCGCAGGCCGTTGACGAAGCGCCCGATCTGCAGGTCCGCGGCGAGCGCGCCGCCGTCGTAGTGATCGCGGAGATGGCGGAAGTCGGCGTCGGTGAGCGCCACCCCTTCGTGCCCCTCCCCCGCGTAGGACGCGATGCGGAGGTAGCCCTCGGGGTCGATGATCGGGTCGCCCGCGTGGTGCTCGAACTTCAGCAGCGAGAAGTCGGGGTAGAAACGCCCGCGGTAGACCTGCTCGGTGGACGTGCGCTTGCGCAGGAGCGCGTCGACCTCGCCCGTGTAGTCGGCGCCGTAGACGTGCTCGAAGACGCCGCCGTGGACGTAGGGCCGGTGGCAGTCGTAGCCGTGCAGGAACAGGAAGAAGGGCGCGTCGCCCTCGCGCGCGTCGAGCCAGGCGAGCGCCTCGGGCACGGTGTGGAAGAACGCGCCGAAGTCGTGGTCGTCGCGGTAGACGTCGAAGCCCTGGGCGAAGCCGTACGCGCTCCGCACGTGCCCGCCCGCCACGAACGCGGCCGTGTCGTAGCCGTAGACCTTCAGCACCTCGCCGACGAGCTGGGTGCCGTCGGGCACCGTCATCGTGCGGTAGTCGGGCGCCGCGACCTCGGACACGTAGCGGCCCGTGAGCAGCGAGGCGTGGGAGAACAGGCTCTCGTTGCTCTGGCTGAACGCGCGCGTGAAGCGCTGGCCCTCGCTCGCGAGGCGGTCGAGCGTGGGCGTGGGCGCGTTCGGGTTGCCGGCGTGGCCGGCGTGGTCGCCGCGGAAGCCGTCGATGGAGACGAGCACGAGGTTGGGCGGCCCCTCTCGCGGCGGATCGGCGCAGGCGGCGACGAGGAGGATCACTCCAGCTCGCCGCTCCGCGACAGGGTCTCGACCCGCGCCTCCATCGCCTCCTGCGCCGCCACCCGCAGGTCGAACACCTGCCAGGTCCGCTCGAGCGCCACCCAGCGCCGCGCGATCGCCGCGAAGAGCAGGCTGTCGGCGAGGACGAGGAAGAGCGCGACGCGACGGACGTCCATCACGGCGCCTCCGGCTCGGTGCGCGAGGGTGATCCGACGGTGCCCGCCGGCACGCGGGCCTCGGCCGCGCCGGGCGCGGCGAAGGCGGCCGCCCGGGCCGTCCAGGCGCCCCAGCGCGCGGCGAGCGTGGCCCCGGTGACCGCGACCCCCGCCGCCTGCAGCCCGAGGACGACGACGCACACGGCGTACACGCGCGGGCTCCGCCGCTCGTTCTTCCACCAGTCGCGCCTCGCCACCTAACGCACCATCGGGAGGAAGTTCTTCTGGAGCGCGAGCGGGCTCACGTACACGAGCAGGAGCTCGCACTCCCTGGCCTCCAGCGCGCCGCTGCGGTCGACGTCGGCCACCTCGAAGGCCACCACCTCGTCGCTCGCGCGCGCGTACTCCGCCGGCGACACCTCGCCGTCGGCGTCGGCGTCGATCCGGGCGAGCAGGAGCGCGGCGACCTCGGGGTCGTCGGGCCGCGCGGGCGCCGCGAGCGTGGCCACGCCGACCCCGCAGGCCGCGACCGCGCCGGTCAGCCACACCGCGGCCTCGATGTCCCCGAACGCCGGCACGGGCGAATCCTATCCGACGGCCGCGTCACAACGCGAGCGTCCGCTCGGCGATCGGCAGCCCGTCGTCGCCGATCCACGCCACGGCGATCGTCCCCGCCCCGGGGTCGGCCACGAAACGCGTGTAGTTCCACTTCCCGAACGCGACCGGGAAGCGGTCGCGGTCCGTCAGCGTCTCGACCATCGGGTTGAGCTGCGACCCGGACGGCCCCGCCAGCACCTCCCAGGCGTCCTCGCCGGGGCCGCCCGCGGCGTCGACCTTCGCGAGCAGGCCGAAGTGGAAGTCGCCCGACACCCACAACACGCCGGCGATGGCGTTGTCGCGGACGAACGAGAGGATCTCCGTCCGCTGTGCCGGGTAGCCCTGCCACCGCTCGTCGGCCATCACGTCGCCGATGGCGGTGTCGGCGAAGTCGGTGACGGGCACGCTGTTGGCGACGATCTTGAAGCGCGCCGTGCTGGCGAGCAGGCCGGCCTTGAGCCACTCCATCTGCTCGACGGACACGTAGTCGCCGTCGCGGTGCTCGGCGCGGCACTCCAGCACGAAGACCTCGACGGCGTCACCCCAGCGGAGCGTGCGCCAGATGCCCGCCCAGCCGCCCCCGTCGCGCGCGGGCAGGGCCTCGCGGTAGGTGCCGAGCGCCACCGCGGCCTGCTCCTCCATGCCCTCGTCCTCGATCGACCAGCCGTTGCCGACCTCGTGGTCGTCCCAGGTCGCGATCAGGCTGGTGCGCGCGCACACGTCGCGGAGGCCCCCCGTCGCGAGCGCCTCGTCCCAGAACGCGCGGTACGCCTCCTTCGTCTCGGCGCCGTCGGCGTAGACCGTGTCGCCGAGGAGCAGGAGGAAGTCGAGGTCCTCGGCCGCCGCGTGGGAGAGGTTCGGCCAGGGCTGGTTCTGCTTCATGCAGCTCGTGGCGCCGAACACCACGACACGCGACGCGCCCGCGGCGAGCGCGGTGCGGAAGCGCGTGGGGACCGCGCGGCGCGAGAGGTCCTCGCTGAAGAAACACGCCGTGTAGGCGGTGTCCGCGTCGAGGCCCGTGACCTCGAGCTGGAGGCCCCCGTCCTGCGGCGCGAGCGGCTCGCTCCGGGACACCTCCTCCCAGCCCTCGCCCGCCTCGCGCACCAGCACGAGCACGAGCGACGGCTCGTCCGTGCGGATCGACACGACCGCGCCGTCCTCCGTCGCGTCGCCCACCTGCATGCCGCGGGCGAACGCCTCGTCGTCCTCCTCGCCCGGGGGGGTCCAGGGATCGGGCTCGGGCGAGCGCGACGGCGAAGGGGCCGTGCCCGTGTCGTCCCCCTTCGGGACGGGTTCCGCGCAGGCGGCGACGAGGAGCCCGACGCCCGACTGGAGGAGGCGACGGCGCGTGATGCGGACAGCCATGCCGGCCCGGTATCAGGGCTGGACGCCGATCGCCCCCGGGATCCCCGTGTAGCCGGCGCCGAGGGTCGTGAGCCCGAGGTCCTCGACGTCCTCGCCCGTCACCCGGAGCATGCGGATGCCCTCCACCTCGGCGACCAACACGCGCCCGGCGAGCGGCCCGCGCGACACCACCGCGCCCGCCCCGGGGAGCGCGCTGCCGGCGACCTCGCCGAGAGAGGTGAACCCGTCGCCGTCGCGGGCGAGCGCGAGCACGGCGTCGCCGTACCCCGAGAGCACGAGCACGAGGTCCCCCGCCGGCAAGAGCGCCACGGGGTCCTCCATCTGGACGACCTCCACGGGCTCGAGCGCCTCGCCCACGGCGAGCACCGCGACGCGCGTGGGGACGCCCGAGAACTCGGAGTTGTCCGCGATCAGCGCGAACCCGTCGAAGAGCGTCGCGTCGGACACGATGGCGTCGTCGTCGCCGAACGCGTCGGCTCCGTCGACGAAGGCCGGATCGTCGCCCCAGGTCAGGAGCGCGGCGTCGTCGCCGGCCTCGGCGCCCTCGACGTCGAGGCCCACGAGCACGGCCTCCTCGCCCGTCAGCAACAGGTCCGCGGGCAGCTTCGCCTCGACCACGCGCTCGGGCTCGCCGGGCTCGCCGGTCTCGCAGTCGAGCGGGAGGCGGTAGACGCCGCCGCCGTTGTTCACCCAGTTGCCGTCGATCACCCAGGCGACCTCGCCGGACGGGTCCATCACCACGCGCGAGGCGTAGAAGCCGTCGACGCCGGTGGAGATCACCTCGCCGTCGGGCGAGAAGACCCCGACCGTGCCGTCCTCCTGCGCGACGAGGCCGAGGCTGCCGTCGGGGGTGAACACGACCTCGCCGGCGTAGCCGCGCCCCATCTCGACGCGGGCGCCGTCGTCGCGGAGCTCGCCGTCGGCGGTCAGCACGAGGAGCGCCCAGGCGTTCGAGCGCCCGGCGTCCTCGTCGTACGGGAGCGAGACGGCGACGACGCGATCGCGGTCCGCGGGCGCGGGCGTTGCGCGGCACCCGTCGGCGACCGGGGGGGTGCCGGTGTCGTCGGTCTCGCCGGGGTCGCTCTGGCGGAGCTTGCCGGGGGCGTCGTCGTCGGGGGTGCAGGCGAGCAGGAACGGGAGCATGCGGGCGGCCGGCTAACCCGATACCAGCGCGCCTTCCCCGGAGCCCCCATGTTCGCCCCCGACCTCCTAGAGAGCCAGGCCATCCTCGTCACCGGCGGGGGCACCGGCCTCGGCCGCGCGATGGCCGAGCGCTTCGCCCAGCTCGGCGCGAAGGTGGGGGTCGTCGGGCGCCGCCCCGGCCCGCTCGAGGAGACCGTCGCCGCGATCCGCGCCGCCGGCGGCACCGCCGCCTTCGCGCTCGCCGACGTGCGCGACCCCGAGTCGGTGCGGCTCGCGGTCGACGCGCTCGAGGCCGAGCTCGGGCCGCTGACGGGGCTCGTGAACAATGCCGCCGGCAACTTCCTGTCGGCGACGGAGGACCTCTCCCCCAACGCCTTCGACGCCGTGGTCCGCATCGTGCTGCACGGCACCTTCCACGCCACGCGCGAGCTCGGGACGCGCTGGATCGCCCGCGGCACGCACGGGCACATCCTCTCCATCGTGACGACGTACGCGTGGATGGGCTCCGCGTTCGTGGTGCCGAGCGCCGCGGCGAAGGCGGGCGTGCTGGCGATGACGCGCTCGCTCGCGGTGGAGTGGGCCACCTACGGCATCCGCAGCAACGCGATCGCGCCGGGCCCCTTCCCCACCGAGGGCGCGTTCTCGCGGCTGATGGCGGGCGACGTGGCCGAGGAGGCGAAGAAGATGGTCCCGCTCGGCCGCTTCGGCGAGCCCGTCGAGCTCGCCAACCTCGCGAGCTACCTGATGTCGCCGATGGCGGCGTACGTGACCGGCGAGTGCGTGACGATCGACGGCGGCGAGTGGCTCCGCGCGGGCCAGGAGTTCAGCCGGTACACCGCGTACCCGCGGGAGGCGGTGAAGCAGGTGTTCAAGGCGATGAAGCCGCCCAAGGGCGGGTAGATCGACCGCACGCGCACGTGCGAGACTGCCCGGGTGCGGGCCTTCCTCCTCCTCGCGTGCGCGACGCCGGACCCGTCCGCGCCGGCGACCGACGGCGACACCGGGTCGCTGGCGGCGGCGCGCCCTTCGCGCGTGGACCTGCGCGTGGACCTGCGCGAGGAGCCGCCGTGCACCACGCTGAACGCGTGGCCGGGCGACGTGCGCGCCTCCGACGGCGAGCCCCTGTGCGCGCAGGGGTACGACGCCGTCGGGGGCGACCTCGTCGTCGACGGGGATCTCGCCGAGCTGGCGTGCGTGTGTGTGGTGGAGGGAGACCTCGTGGTGGAGGGGGCGGGCGAAGCGTACGCGCTCGACGGGTTCGACGTGTTGGAGGAGGTGGGCGGGACCGTGCGCGTCGCCGGCAACCCGGGGCTCCAGCGGCTCGACGGGCTCGAGACCCTGCGCGCGGCGGGGGGCCTCGAGCTCCGCGACAACGGCGGGCTCGGTTCGATCGCGGCGCTGCAAAACCTGTCCGAGGTGCGGGGCGACGTGTGGATCGGCGACCACCAGCTCCTCGACGCCGTCGACGGCCTCCCCACGCTCGCGACGGTGGCGGGCGACCTGCGGATCGTGCGCAACCCGAGGGTCGCGTCGATCGGCGGGCTCGCGGCGCTGCGCGAGGTGGGCGGCGACCTCGAGCTCGCCGACGACGACGCGCTGACCGACGTGACCCCCCTGCACACGCTCGAGCGCGTGGGCGGCGATCTCCGGGTCACCGGGAACGACGCCCTCCCGACCGCGGCGGCCGAGGCGTTCGCGGCGGAGGTGGACGAGATCGGCGGGGACGTGACGATCGAGGGGAACGGACCCTGAGCGGCTCAGACGGGGCCGACGCGCTCGAACACCCTCCTTCCCCCGGCGTAGTGCCATCCGCACGTCGCCGAGGTCCTCGAGGCGGATGAAGCCGCCGTGGAGCCCGCGGAGGTGACAGGGCGCGCAGGCCGCGACGAGGTTCCAATCCTGGTCGCCGCCGCCGTTGGCCCGGTGATCCACGTGGTGGGTGTGCATCCGGAGGGACGGGTGGCGATCCTCGGGGTTGGCGCATCGGTAGCGGGCTCGCTCCTTCGCCTTGCCACACCCGCGCTGGGGGGTCGGCTTCAGGTTGTCGAGGAACCACCGGGCCGCCTCCGGGAGGTCGCGGTGGACCGCCCGGTGGCGGGGTGCCGGCAACTGTCGCTCGATGCCGGCGAACGTGACCTTGTCCTTCGGCGAGACCACGTCGAGGAACGAGTCGATCACGCGCTGGGCGACGGGCCGGATCGCCACCCCGCGGTCGGCGAGCTCCACGAGCCGCGCGAAGTCCGGCGCGGTGTACCACTGCACGATCTGCAGCCAGTCCTCCTCCGTGTCCTCGGTCGCGACCGACGCGATCTTGCGGGCCTCGTCGAGCGAGATCTCGCCGCACTCGACGGCGACCGTGGTGTCCGGCAGGGCCTCGAGCCGTTCGACCAGGTCGGCCGCCCGCTGGAGCGTGCGCTGCTCGAGGCCGAGCCCGCGCGTCATGTCGCGGGCGGAGCGCCAGCCGCAGGACGACGCGCGATCCGCGATCACCGTCCGGTAGAGGTGCCCGACCGCGAGCACGCGGACGCGACGGCAGGCCATCACCTCCCGCAGCTGCCCGAGCCCGTCGTCGAGCGACGCGGGCTCGCGCCAGGCGCCGAGGAGCGGCGTCGCGGGGTCGTCCACCTCGATGGGGGTGACCGGCGCCGGCGGGGGCGGCGACGTCAACGCTTCGCGGCGGGTGGCCTCGGCGTCCCGGCGCCGCCACTCGCGGAGGATGAACCGATCCGCCGACGCCTCGTCGGCGTGCCAGCCCATGTAGATGCGCGCGAGCTCGCGCGCCTCGTGGATCGCCAGGAGGTCGTCGCCCGACAGTTCCACCTCCGGCTTCGGCGCGCGCTTCCTGCGGACCGGCACGTGGTCCGCGAGCCAGGCCTCTTCGTCCTCGACCGTGGTTTCGCGGGGCGCCCGCACCGCCTCCCGCAGCGGGATCTCCCCCCGGCACGCCGCGGCCTTCACGCGCTCGAGCCGGCTCTCCACGAGGCCGACGAGGTCGCGCATCCAACTGTCCTTCCAGTGACCGGTGCGAGCCCCCCACCCGGTGCCATCGACGAACCGGCACCCTCCCAAACGGAGCAGACGTTGTCCATCCCCAAGACTGCCACCAAATTGGTATTCTGGCTCTTTACATCGCTCCTCGGCCTGGCCTGCGATGGCGGCACGAACAAGGACACCGGGCCGGAAGGCACGCCCTACGACCTCGACGGCGACGGGTGGATCGACGGAGCGGACTGCGACGACGCCGACGCCTCGGTGAACCCCGACGCCGAGGAGGTGGCAGGCAACGGCATCGACGAGGACTGCGACGGCCGGGACGTCGTCGTGCCGTCGCTGGCGGATGCCCCGGTCATCCTGCGTGGGACAGAGCCCGAAGGGCTCGCCGGCTCTTCGGTCGCCACGGGCGGCGACGCCGACGGCGACGGCATGGGCGATCTCCTCGTGGGCGCCCCCGGCGGTTGGGCGGACGAGGCGAACAAGGGCCATGCCTACCTGTTCCTCGGGCCGGTCACCTCCGGGGATGCCTCGGACGCCGAAGCCTCGATCGAGGCAGAGAACCAGTTCGACATCACCGGATACGCGGTCGCGTTCGTCGGGGACGGAGACGGGGACGGGCGCGACGACTTCGTCGTCTCGGCCCCCCAGAACAGCGACGTGACCGGCCAGGCGGGGGCCGTCTTCCTGTTCCGCGGCCCGCTGTCGGGGTCGCTCGGGACCTCGAGCGCCACCTCGACCTTCTGGGCCGACGAGTTGGGTTTCGCCACCGGAATCAGCGTCGCGCCGCTGGGCGACGTGGACGGCGACGGCCTCTCGGACGTCGCGCTCGGCGCGCCGAGCGTGGACACGAACGACCCGGGGCCGGGCCACCTGATCGTCTGGCCGGGGCCGCAGGACACGGTGTACGGCACGGGCGACCTCGTCCTGACGAGCGACGAGGCCCTCGACTACGCGGGCCAGAGCGTGGCGGCCGCCGGCGACGTCGACGGCGATGGATGGACGGACCTCCTCGTCGGCGCGCCGCTGTCGGGCACCGACGACACGGGGAAGGTGTGGCTCGTCTTCGGGCCTCTCGCCGCGAGCGGAGACCTCGAGGACTCCGCTGCGTCGTTCGTCGGGACGGAGCCGAGCGACTACGCGGGTACGTCCGTCTCCAGCGCGGGCGATGTCGACGCGGACGGAAAGGACGACATCCTGATTGGCGGCCACCTCGCCGCCGAGGGCGGCACACGGGCCGGCAAGGCCTGGCTGGTCGTGGGCCCGGAGGCGGGTACCCACTCGCTCGCGGACGTGGCCGACGCGGAGTTCGTGGGCGAGGCCGAGTACGACTGGGCAGGCTACCGCGTCGCGCACGGCGCGTTCGGGGGGGAGGCCTCCCTCGTGGTCGCCGCGGTCGGCGATGCCTATGGAGGGACGATCACTCCGGGCACCCTCCACACCTGGCCCGCCGGCGACGCCTTCTCCCCCGACGCCGCGACGCTCGTCCGGGGCGAGTCCGCGTTCGACCGGGCCGGGTCGTCCCTCACCCTCGCCGGCGACGTCACCGGCGACGGCGAGCCCGACCTCGTCGTGGGCGCACCCGGGAACGACGCCGCCGGGTCGAACTGCGGGGCGGTGTACGTGTGGTGATACATCGGATGTATCAGCGACACATCCCGATGTATCACCCCGGCTCCAGCACCGTCAGCAGGAGCGGCGCCGGGTTCGGGCACGTGTCGCAGCGCAGCGCGAGCACCCAGGTCCCCTCCCCCTCGAACCCGGCGAACGGCGTCCCGTCGGCGTCGTCCACGAGCGCGGCGAGGTCCGCCGACGTGCCGCCGGCGTGCTCGCCGCGCCAGGTGCGATCGGCGAGCAGCTCGAGGTCGAGGAAGTCCTCCTCCAGCTCCGCGAGCGAGAGATCGGCGAACCACGCGAGCATGACCTCGCTCACGTCGGTGGTCACGAAGTCCTGGCCCACGCCGTTCGTCTCGACCGCCGACCAGTCCACCTCCCACGGCCCCTCCTCGCGGATGCGCGCCGGCGTCAGCGACGTGAGTTCGACCGTGTAGTCGAGGACGGCGCAGCCGTCGTTCAGCGCCCGCTCGGTGGCGACCTCGTCGGCCCGGGGCTCGAGGAACGCGAGCATCCGCGCGCCGGCGCCGACCGTGGTGCCCGTGGTGAGCAGGAAGAGCCACGCGCCGCTCCCCTCCGCGAACTCGGCCTCGATGTCGGCGTCGGTGCCGAAGAACGTGACGTCCTCGAGGCTTGCCGACGTGCCGTCGCCCGGCTCGTACGACAGGTACACGGTCAGGTCCACCTGCTGGAGGGTGCCGTCGGCGAGCCCCTGCTCCACGTCGGCCTCGGCGAGGTCGCGGAACCAGAGGATCGCGACGTTGTCGACGTCGGTGACGGGGTCCAGCGCGTGGCACTGCAGGTCCTCGGTCAGGTCCGCCCACGTGACCGTGGCGACCGAGTGCTCCGCGAACGTCAGCGTGGGGCCGTCGAGCGTGCCCTCGAACCGGTAGTTGCTGGCGTCGGTCAGCGCGACGGGGACGTCCGGCCGGGGCTCGCCCCCGTCGTCGTCGGCTGCGGGCGGATCGGCGACGCAGGCGAGGAGCAGGAGGCTACTCGCGGACATAGAAGTCGTCGAAGGGCTGGGTGAACGTGATCGCCTGACCCAGCTCGGCGTTGGCCTGCCAGATCAATTCGCCGTCGGCGTCGACGAGCTGGATCTCGCCCGAGGACGACCACACCACCTGGGTGGTCCCGTCGGCGAAACGCGCCACGTCGCCCTTCGCGAAGACGTACACGGAGGGGTCGCGCACGTACGTCCACAGCTCCTCGACGGTCATGTTCACCTCGTCGAGCTGCAGCTCCTGGACGCGCGAGTAGGCGCGGTCCTGCAGGCCGTTGTCGAAGATGAGCATCCGCCGGCCGTCGAGCACCTCGAACTGGTGTTGCATCTGCACCATCTCGACGTCGTCGGGGAACGTGAACTGGTTCATCTTCCCGTTGAGCATCCAGTCGATCTCGCCCGTGGACCGCTCGATGCGGGCGATGGTGCCCGGAGACTTCATCGACAGGTAGTAGGCGTCCTCGTCGGGGAGGTACTCGATGGCGTTGGAGTGGGTCCAGTTGGGCTCGGTGAGGCCGTAGTCGTCGGGGTCGAGCGTGTCCCAGGCGCTCCAGATTTGCGTCAGCGTGCCGTCGGGCGCGAGCTCGACGATCTGGTCGGCCTGCTGTTGCCCGCCGTCCTCGCGCTCGCGGCTCTCGACCACGATGGCGGCGATGGTGCCGTCGGGGAGCTCGGTGAGGTCGTGGTCGAAGTACGGGAACGGCTCCTCCCGCAAGAGCTCGCCGTCGAGGCCGATCCACACGATCTCGCCCTCCTCGAGCGCGTCCTGCGAGCCGGCGTGCCCGAGGACGACGGCCGTCCGGTCGTGGGAGAGCACGGCCTTCATGAGGTTCCCCTCGGCCTCCGGCATGTAGTACCAGACGACGTGGCCCGCGTTGTCCACGATGGTCACCGCGTAGCTGCCGCCCTGCATCGGGATCACCTGGTAGTTCCACTGGGTCACGGGATCGCCGGTGGCGATGAGCGGCGGCACGCCGGTGGGGAGGCTCCCGGTCGTGATCGTGTGGTCGCCCGTCGCCTGCTCGCCGAGGGCGCCGTCGGTCACGACGCGGAAGTGCACCTCGGTGTCGGCGTTCATGCCGAGCAGCATCACCTCGTGCTCGGTGCCCGCGGCGGTGGTGTTCGAGACGAGGCCGTAGTCGGTCGAGGCGCCGAACTCCACGCGTCCGCGCGTCTCGGTCTCGGTGCGCCAGCTGACGATCACGACGGTCTGCACCTTGTCGGCGATGCGCGCGGTGACGTCGAGGGCGGCGGTGCTGGGATCCGTGGGCCCGCTCGTGCCGGTGTCGTCGCCGCCGGTGGGGCTGGTGTCGGTGTCCTTCCCCTCGCCGGAGGGCGTCTGGGTGCAGGCGGCGAGCACGAGGAGCAGGGCGGGGCGCATCGGTCCTCCGACGGGTGGGGGCGCCCCACTCTACCCGGGCTCGTCGAGGACGGCCTCCACCACACGCACGATCGCCCGCGGAAGCTGGGGGGCGGGTTAGCGGACCCTCGTGCGAAGGCGCGCGTGGTCCCTCGTCGTCGGCCTCCTCCTGCTCGCCGCGGGCACGGGCGCCGCGTGTGTCCGGCAGATCGTGGTCGCGACGGTCACGCCGCGGGAGCCGTTCGGGGTGCTGCCGCCCGCGCCCGACTACGAGCGGGACGAAGCGTGGAGCGCCCGCCCCTCCCCCGGCGACGACGCCGTCGCCGACGCGTTCTACGTGCACCCCACCACGTACGTCGGGCCGGCGTGGAACGGGCGCGTCGACGACCCTACGCTCAACGACGCGACCGACCGCGTGGCCACCCGCCTGCAGGCGAGCGCGTTCGAGGACTGCTGCGCGGTGTGGGCGCCCCGGTACCGGCAGGCGAACATGACCGCGTTCTTCGCGCCCAGCGAGGACGGGAGCCGGGCGCTGGACGTCGCGTACGGCGACGTGCTCGCCGCGTGGCGCGTGTTCCGCGCGCGCGCCGGCGACCGCCCCTTCGTCCTCGCGGCGCACAGCCAGGGGTCGTGGCTCGCCCAGCGTCTGTTGCGAGAGGAGATCGCGCCGGGGCCGGCCCGCGCGCGGCTCGTCGCGGCCTGGCTCCCCGGGATGCCGATCACCGACCCGGGTGTGCCGGCCTGCGAGACGCCCACCCAGACCGGCTGCGTCGTGAGCTGGAACGCGCGCGGGCCCGCCTTCGTGCCCGGCGGCACCTTCGACCCCCGCCTCGCGGACACGCCGGGGATCTGCGTCAACCCGCTGTCGTGGCGCGCGGACGAGACGCGCGTGGACGCCGACGACAACCCGGGCGCCGTGTTCCACGAGTCCGACCCGCCGCTGCGGATCCCCGCCTTCGCCGACGCGCGCTGCGTCGCCGGCACGCTCATCGTGACCGAGATCGAACAGGTCCCGCGCGACCTTCCGAGCCGCGTGCTCGACCGCGCGATCGGCCCCGACAACTGGCACGCCATCGAGTACCAGGCCTTCTTCGAGAGCATCCGCGCCAACGCGGTCGCGCGGGTCGCGGCGTTCGGTGGCTGAGCTCGTCCTGCTCCCGGGCATGGACGGGACCGCGACCCTCTTCGGGCCGCTCACCGACGCGCTCCCGGGCGTCTCCTGGCGGGCGATCGCGTACCCGCCGGCCGAGCCGCTCGGCTACGACGCGCTCGTGGCCCACGTGGCGGAGCGCCTGCCCGCGGGGCCGCACGTGATCGTGGCGGAGTCGTTCTCGGGGCCGGTGGCGATCCGGCTGGCGACGCGACCCCCGCCGGGGCTCGTCGGGATCGTCCTCGCCGCGACGTTCTCGCGGAGCCCGGCGCGGTGGGCGCCCG
>JBMOQZ010000370.1:0-5769 GCA_049322475.1 Myxococcota bacterium
GAGGTCGCCGTCGTCCAGGACGAGCACGAGGCGCTCGAGCGCGAAGAACAGCGGCGGGTGGCGGTCGGCGGCGACCTCCCGGGCGAGCGCGCCGAGGGGGAGGGCGGCGACGCGGGCGGTCCAGAGCTCCGCCTCCCACAGGGGCCACGCGAGCGCGGCGCGGAGGCACAAGAGCCCCGCGAGCAGCGCGGGGAGGCGCCTCAACGCGGCGTGGCGGTCCGTCGCCAGCCCTCGGTGGCCTCGGGCAGGCCGGGCTTGAGCGCGAGGGCCTTCTCGTAGGCCTCGGAGGCGAGGCGCGTCTGGCCGATCGCCTCGTAGCTCTTCCCGAGCAGGGTCCAGGCGCCGTAGTGGTTCGGCAACAGGCGCGTGGCGTTCTTGAGCGTGCGGATCGCGACGTCCGGGCGCGTCAGCCCCGAGGAGATCTCGCCGAGGCCGAGCCACGCGTAGGCGTTGCAGGCGTCCATCGTCAGCGCGGCGCGGTACTCCTGGATGGCGCCGGCCTGGTCGCGCGCGACGCGTTTTTCGTCGCCCATGTCGACGCGCTTGCGGGCCTCGCCGCGGATGACCTCGGCGGGGGGCTTGCACGGGTCGGGCGGGTCGTTCGGGAGGTTGGTGGCCAGCGCGGCGAGCGCGGCGGCGTCGCCCCCCCCGGTGGCGGCGGGCGCCGGCGCGGGCGCCGAGTACGACGTCGTGGGCGCGGGCGCCGAGTACGACGTCGTGGGCGTGGGCGCCGAGTACGACGTCGTGGGCGTGGGCGCCGTGTACGACGTCGTGGGCGTGGGCGCCGAGTAGGTCGTGGGCGCCGAGTAGGTGGAGGGCGCGGAGTAGCTGGGGGTGGCCGGCGCGGGGGCGTACGACGCGACCGCCGTCGGCGAGACCGCGGCGGGCGCGGACGCCGCCGGGCGCGGCGTGGCGGTGGTGGGGGCCACGACCAGCGGCCGGCCGTCGAGGACGACCACCGAGGACGCCGTGTACTTCGGCTGGGCGGGCGCCTGCGACATGGTACGCGCGTCGACGGGGAGGCCGTCCTCGCAGCCCACCAGCGAGAAGCGGCCGTTCTCGTCCGCGTTCGTGATGCAGGTCCCGACGGGGACGTCGCAGCCCTGCCGGAAGCAGTGGACCTGGAGCGGGTTGATCACCTGCATGATCAGCTCGCCGTACTGCGGCTCGTGGTCGAGCACGACGGTGGCGCCGTAGTCGAGCTCGCCGGCGCCGTCGCAGCCGATCTCCCAGACGCCGGTGACGCGCACGGACCCGCTCTCGCGGGACAGCTTCGAGCCGGGGCCGAAGACCTTGAGCTCGGTGGTGCAGCCGGCGAGCCCCCCGGCGCTGCAGCAGGCCTTGCAGGCCTCCTCCGAGGCGTGGGCGAGCGCGATGGCGAACAGCAGCATGGGCGGCATCCTATCTCGCGGGTCGAACGGTACCCTGGGTTGGGGGCGAGCGCGCGACGGACGCCGTCACCCCAGGAGCTTGCGATACCGCGCCAGCACCGCCGCCGCGTGCGCCTCCATAGAGCCCGCCGCGCGGGGCGGCACGCGCGCGCGGCCGCGCCGGACCTCGGCGGCGAGCGCCCCCCGCAGGGCGTCGACCGAGCCGGTCTCGAAGCGCACGGCGTCCGGCGCGCACTCCGTCACGCCGGGCACGTCGCTGGCGACGACGCGCAGGCCCGCGGCGGCGGCCTCGCGCAACACCAGCGGGCTGTTCTCGTCCCAGGTCGAGGGGAAGACGAGCACGTCCGCGCCCGCGTAGACCTCGCCCATGCGCGCGTGGGGCACCGGCGGCGACACCGTCACGCCCGGCACCTCCGCGGCTCGCCGCACGAGCCGCGCGGCGTACTCGCCCTCGGCCGGCCCGACGAGGCGCAGCGTGGCCGCGCCCGCGGGCAGCCGCGCGAAGGCCTCGACCGCGAGGTGCGGCCCCTTCGTCGGCAGGAGCGACCCCGCGAAGAGCAGGCGCGCCGGCCCCGGCGACGCGGGCGGCGACGGCGAGAGCGGGGCCAGCAGCGGCAGCGGCTCGTACTCGGCCGGGATGCCGAGCCTCGCCGGCAGGTGGCGCGACGGCGACAGGAACAGGTCGACCGCGGCCTCCAGCGCCGCGACCCCCGTCCGCCGCTCGGCGACCCACCTGCGCCGCAGCGGGACCCGGCGCCCCAGCAACGTCGGCGACAGGCAGCGCGCGCACCGGTCGAGCGACGGCCCCGGGCAGCGGGCGCCCTCGCCGTCCACGAGCTGCCCACGCGCGCACGCGAGCCAGTAGTCGTGGAGCGTCATCACGACGCGCGCGCCGGCGCGCTTCGCGATCGTCGGGGTCGACAGCGGCAGGCCGTGGAGGTGGTGCACGTGGACGACGTCCGGGCGGTCGCCGGCGCAGCGCGCGGCGACGTCGAGCTCGCCCGCGGGGCCGGCCAGCGACGTGACCGTGACGCCGGCGCGGGCCTGCGCGTCGGCGAGCGCGGCGGCGTAGAGCTCGGTGCCTCCCACGGCCGAAGGCGGCCACCCGTGGGCGACGTGCAGGACTCTCAGCCCGCGTCCTCGGACAGGATGTCCTCGGCGCGCTGCCCGCCGGCGAGGGCCTGGAGCTCCTCGTCGTGGCTGTCGCTCACGCGCGCCACGTAGGTGAGCGTGTGGACGAACTCGTCGAAGGCGAGGTCGTCGCCGAGCAGGGTGTGCGTGAACGAGAGCGTGTCGTCCTCGAAGAGCAGGAACGCGCCGAAGAGCACCTCGGTGTTCAGCCGCAGGATGCGCATCACGAGGTCGAGCTGCGGGCGCACGCCGGTGAGCATCGTCGACGCGAAGCGCACGTACGTGTGGTCGTCGTCCTCGAACAGCGAGACCATCACGACGGTGGACCCGTACCGCAGCATGAAGATGCCTTCGTCGTTGCGGTCCGGATCGAGGTCCATGCGCACGAGGAAGTCGCTGACGCGGCCGGCGAGGTGGGCGATGCGGTCGCTCATGGGCGCTCCAGGGTGCGTTTATACACCCCGAGGATCGCATCGAGGTGCGCCGCGAAGGAGGGCGGAGGCGCGGGGGACGGCGGCGGCGCGCGCATCCACGTCGCGAGCGCGTCGACGTCGCCGGGGGGATAGCGCGCGTCGCAGATCTCGGGCAGACCGCCGATGTCCGGCGCGATCACCGGGCATTTCTGGGCGCGCGCCTCGAGCACCACGAGCGGCGCGTTCTCGGGCCACACCGAGCCGAGCACGAGGGCGCGGGCGCGGGCGAGCGCCGCGGGCACGTCGGTGGCGGCGAGCGATCCGCGGCGGGGGAGGGCGGCGGCGTAGGCGGCGTCGGGGCCGTCGGGCCCCACCACGTCGAGCGCAACCCCCGCCCGGCGCGCCGCCTCCACCACGAGGTGCGGCCCCTTGTGCGGGGCCAGCGTGCCGAGGAACAGGAACGGGCCGTCGCCGGTGCGCGGGACGGGCGCGGGGTCGACCCCGTGCGGCACGACCGTCACCGGACCGAGCCCGTGGCGCTCCGCCTCGCGGGCGAGCCAGCGCGAGGGCGCGACGAGGGTGCAGCGGCGCGCGAAGGCCCGGAGCGCCGCCGACCGCGCCCGGATCTGCGCGGCGGTGAGCGGGGGGGCGGGCGCGCGCGAGACCCGGTCGCGGAGCGAGGCGGGGAGCCGCTTCCAGAGGTGATGCAGGCGATCCGGCGAGACGGGCACCTTCGCCGCGGCGGCCATCGCCCCGGTCACGAAGCGGTTGTCGCGCGCCCAGCCCGAGGCGCAGGCGGCGCAGGCCTCGCCCGGGCCGTCGCAGGCGCGCCCGTCGCGCAGGAGCAGGCCGCCCGCGGCGCAGAACGCGAAGGCGTCGTGCAGGGTCCAGACCACGCGCCCGACCGGGAGGGTCGTCGACAGGCCCTGGAGGTGCTGCACGTGCACCACGTCCGGCCGGAACGCGGCGAGCTCGCGCGCGACGATCCGGTCCATCGCCGGGTCCGACGGGCGGCGGAGCCCTGCGTACGGCGCGTTGTTCGCGACGCGCACCACCCCGGGCGAGCGCCGGATCGCGTACATCGGCTCGCCCGGGCGGGGCGCCGCCGCGAGGGTGAGCACCTCCCAGCCGCGTGCGCGCAGCCCGTCCGCGAGGCGCGCCGCGTAGGTCTCCGTCCCGGCGTTCTGCTCGGGGGGGAAGCCGTGGACGAGCTGGAGGAGGCGCAAAGGAGGGCTTCGGGCTTCAGGCTTCGGGCTTCAGGGGAACAGCGGGGGCGTGTCGGGGGGGCGCCGGCGTCACGGCGTTGCCACGTGCAGGCCCGCGAGGAGCGGCAGGCCGCCGCCGAGCAGCGCGAACACGACGGCGGTGTAGAGGTCGCCCTCCTCCGGCACGTCCTTGCCGAACCACGCGACGCCCCCCGCGACCAACGCGAGCAGGATGGCGAGCCCGTCGCCGGCGACGAGCCCACCCACGAGGACGAGGCCCGCCACCCCGAAGCGCTGCACGCGGGTCATCGCGCGGAACGCCCGCCCACCGTCGAGCGACCCGACCGGCGCGAGGTTGAAGAGGTTGAGCCACGCCGCGGTCTTCGCGAGCGCGACGAAGAGCTGGCTCCCGGAGACGGTGCCCACGAGGAGGCAGGCGAGCGCCGCGCCCGTCCCCCAGAGCGGCCCGGCGATGCCGGTGCGCGCGTCCTCGCGACGGCTCGCGGGGTACTGCTTCAGCCGCACGAAGGCGCCGAAGCCGGGGATGAACATCGGCGCGCTGGCCGGGATGCCGTAGCGCCGCAGCGCCGCGACGTGGCCGATCTCGTGGACGTAGATGCAGAGCACGAAGCCCACGGCGAACTTCCAGCCCCACAGCAGCGCGTAGACGCCCATCGTCGAGAACATCGACAGGACCGTGCCGATCTTGCTGAAGCCCATCAGCAGGAGCTTCGCCTTCCCGGCGACGAGGAAGAGCACGCTCTTGAGCTTCCAGCCGATGCCCAGCACGGCGAGCGCCGCCGTCCCGATCGCGCCGCCCTTGGCGGCCCACGAGGGCTTCGGCTTCGGCTTCGGGGCGTCGACCTCCTCGGACAACGCGCGGATCTTCTCCATGATCGCGGCGTGCTGGCGGCTCTCGTCCGGGAGCAGGTCGATGGCCTCGCGCCAGAGCGCGAGCGCCTCGGACGGGTCCTCCGTCGCGGAGGCGCGCGCGGCGATCTCCTCGAGCCGCTGGCGGTGGACGAGCGCGTGGCAGCGGGAGCAGACGAGCGCGCCCTCGTGGAGCGGGGCGCCGCAGGACGTACAGGTGCCGGTCACGACAGCGGGCCGACCCAGGGGAGCTTCGGGTGGTCGAGCCGGCGCCACGCCGCGTGCAGCGCGATGCCGACGATGACGACCCACAGGATCGCGCCGACGCCGCCGCCGGCGACCTGCGCGTACGGCACGAGCCCCACCGCGGCGACGAAGCCGAAGATCCAGCTGAACGCGTCGGCGTCGCTGACCGCGAGCTCGGAGAGCACGGTCGCCTCGACGATCGAGACGTAGGTGATCACGACGGCCGCGATCTGCAGGAGGAGGCCGCCCTTCCCGGCGCCCCAGCGCATCGCGCTGGCCACGATCCAGCCCACGCCGATGGCGAGGATGCCGAGCTCGATCTGGAGGCCCACCCGCACGGCGCCCCAGGCGACGGCGCCCAGCACGCCGGCGCCGACGCCCGCGCCGAGCGCGCGCGCGTAGCCGCCGGCGCGGGCGCGCCGAAGCGTGCGTCGCACGCGATGCCGCAATCTCTGGCGCAGAGTGAGCAGCCACCCCCGCAGCAGCCAGCGCCCGAGCTGCAGGCCGCGCGGC
>JBMOQZ010000371.1:0-54001 GCA_049322475.1 Myxococcota bacterium
CTTGTCGCCGGAGGGCTTCGAGGGCGCCGGCTTGCGCTTGCGCGCCGGCTCCTTCTTGTCCTCCGCCGCGATCCCGTCGTCGTCGCGAGGGGACGCGCTCGCGGGGGCCGCCAGGGTCGCCAGCAACGCCCAGACCAGCTTCGTCCTCCAGCTCATGTTCCCTCCACGGAGACCTCTTGGACGTAAGCAACACGCCCCGGCGATGCGAGCCGCGATACCATCGGCCGCAGCACGGAGGCACCATGGAGGACATCGAGGTCACGGGCGTGGTCCCGGCGCCGCCCGCGCGCGTGTACGCGGCGTTCCTCGACGGCGAGGCCCACGGCGAGATGACCGGCGCGACGGCCACCTCCGATCCGCGCGTCGGCGGCGCGTTCACCGCGTGGGACGGGTACATCGAGGGCAAGCACCTCGAGCTCGACCCGCCCCGCCGCATCGTGCAGGCGTGGCGCTCCTCCGAGTTCCCGAAGAAGGCGCCCGACTCGCGCCTCGAGATCCGGCTCGAGCCCCACCCCGAGGGCACGCGGGTCACGTTCGTGCACACCGGCATCCCCGACGGCCAGGGCGCATCCTACCGGCAGGGCTGGGAGGACTACTACCTCGAGCCCATGCGCGCGCACTTCGGCGGGTAGATGCGCGTCGTCTACGGGGTGGTGGGCGAGGGCATGGGCCACGCCACGCGCTCGCGCGTGGTGCTGGAGCACCTGCTCTCGCGCGGGCACGAGGTCCGCGTCGTCGTGAGCGGCCGCGCGTTCAAATTCCTCTCCGAGCGCTTCCGCGACCGCGCCGGCATCGGCTTCCACGAGATCCAGGGCTTCCACCTGAAGTACGAGGGGAACGCGATGGACCTCGGGCGATCCGTGGTCTCGAATCTCGGGCAGGCGCCGAAGAACCTCGTCCACAACATCGGGGTCTGGCGCGACCTGCTCCGCGAGGACTTCGACGCGCAGGTGGTGATCAGCGACTTCGACAGCTGGGCCTTCTTCTTCGGGCTCAACCACTTCTTGCCCGTGATCTCGATCGACAACATGCAGGTGATCAACCGCTGCACCCACCCGCCCGAGATCACGCGGGACCCGGAGTTCCAGCTCGCGAAGGCGGCGGTGAAGGCGAAGCTGCCGGGCGCCTTCCACTACCTGATCACGACGTTCTTCTACCCGGAGGTGCGCAAGGAGCGGACGACGCTGGTGCCGCCGATCCTGCGCCCGGAGATCCGCGCCGCGGTGCGGGAGCCCGGCGAGCACGTCCTCGTCTACCAGACCGCGTCGGCCAACCGGGATCTGGTGCCGATGCTGCGGACGCTCCCGTACGACTTCCGGGTCTACGGCATGGGCCGCGAGGGCCGGGAGGGCAACGTGCGCCTGTGCGCCTTCTCCGAGCAGGGCTTCGTCGACGACCTGCGCACCGCGCGCGCGGTGCTCGCCGGCGGCGGTTTCTCGCTCATGAGCGAGTCCGTGCACCTGCGCGTCCCGATGTTCTCCGTGCCGATCGACGGTCAGTACGAGCAGGAGCTGAACGCCCGCTGGCTCGCGACGCTCGGCTACGGCGCCTGGGCGAAGACCTTCGAGCGCGACGCCGTCGCCGACTTCCTCGCGAAGGCGCCGCCGCTCACGGGCTACGAGCCGCAGGACGACACGCTGCTCCACCTCACGCTCGACACGCTCCTGGCGCAGGTCTGACCGTGCTCCTCGCGTTGTTCGCCTGCGGGACCGAAGAGCCCCGCCCCGTCGCGTCCTCCGGCGACGACACCGCCGGCGACACCGCCGCCGACGGCGACGACACGGGGACCATCGGCGACACCGCCATCGCCGAGGAGGGCTTCGCCGCCTGGGGCCGGCTGGACGGCGTGGACTTCGCGATCGCCTGCCGCGCGGCCGACGGGTGGGACGACGTCTACATCGGCGAGGCCCCCGTCGGCTACGATCTCGTGCTCGAGTGCGCCGACGACGTGAACGCGACGCGCGTGCAGTACATGGGTGACAACGCGCCCGGCGCCTACGACGCGGCGGACGACTCCGCGTGGCAGGTCGTCCGCGTCTACGTCGGCACCACCGACGAGCCCCGCCTGCTCGGCCCCGACGACGCCCACCGCTCCAGCATGCGCATCACCACCGAGACCTTCGAGGAGTGGGAGCGCTGGACCGGGTCGTTCGAGGCGCGCTGGTCCGACGGGGGCGAGCACAGCGGGTTCGTGGAGGGGGAGTTCGACGTCGTGTTCGATTGACGTGCGCCGCCGCACCGGCGAATCGCTCGGGCGGCCGCGCCCGCGAGCTTCGTTCCCTCCTACTTCTCGCGCCTCGGCACCGACGACAACGCGAGGAACATCGCCGTGGGCACCGGTCGCACGCCGCTCGCGCCCTCGAGGAAGCGGACCTCGACGAAGCCGTAGGCCCGGTAGAACTCGACCGCGTCGGCCTTCGCGTCCACGACGAGCCCCACGCACCCGACCTCGTCCCGCATCCGTTCGGCGAGCTCGAGGACGAAGCGCAGGAGCGCCTTGCCGACGCCTCGCCCGCGCGCCGCCTCACTCGTCGCGAGGCGCGCGACGCGCAACACGGGCACGGGGTACGGAGGCGCCTTGCGGCGGCCGGGCACGGCGTCGGCGTCCAGCTGCCCAGCGGCGACCGTCACGAACCCGAGGATCCCCTCCCCCTCGACGGCGACGTAGGTGACGCCGAGGTGGTGTCGAAGCTGGTTCTGCCCCGCGTACCGATGGAAGTAGAGGTCGAGCGCCTCGTCACCCGACCGGAACGTCGCGCGCTCGTCTTCCGGCCCGAGCGCGCGGATCTCAACGGTCATCGAAGAGCTTCTTCATCGCCTCCGTCGCGGCCGGCGGGCGCTCGATCATCGCCCGCACGCGCCCGGCGCTCTCCTCGTCCAGCACCATGCGCGCGGGGACGCGGACGTCCTCCGGGAGCTCCTCGAGGGCCTGCAGGTGGTGGACGAGCGCCTGCTCCACGAGCCAACCCTTCGAGACGCCGTGGGCGCGCGCGTACTCGTCGAGCCGGGCCTTCGTCGCGGCGGAGATGAACGCGGAGATCTGCACGTCTGCCATGCGCGCCTCTACAGGACGATAACCTTCTACATTTCTGTAGACAAGGGGCGATTGACCTGGTCCACTTCCTGACCTATCTTCGGACCATGATCCGGCTCAACGTCCACGAGGCCAAGACGAACCTCTCGCGCTACCTCGACGAGGTGGAAGCGGGCGAGGTCGTGGTCCTCTGCCGGCGCAACGTGCCCATCGCGGAGATCCGGCGGATCGCACCCCAACGCGCCCAGCCCCGGCCCTTCGGCCTCGCGAAGGAGCGCTTCGGCGCCTTCGAGGTGCCCGCGACCTTCGACGAGCCCCTCCCCGACTGGATGATCGAGGCGTTCTCGGGCCGGACCTCGTGAGGCTGCTGCTCGACACCTCGACGTTTCTCTGGATCGTGTTCGACGACGCACGCCTCTCGAAGGCGGTCCGCGAGGCCTTCGCCGACCCGGGCAACGACGTGTTCCTGAGCGCCGTGTCCGCCTGGGAGATCGCGGTCAAGCACCAGATCGGCAAGCTCCCGCTGCCCCTCCCACCCGATCGGTTCGTCCCGGAGGTGCGGGAGGCACACGGCATCCTGCCCTTGCCGCTCGACGAGGCGGCCGTGCTCGGCGTGTCGCGCCTCCCCGATCTGCACCGGGACCCCTTCGATCGCATGCTCGTCTGCCAGGCCATCGCCCACGGGCTCGCCATCGCCACGGACGACGCGGCGATCCGCGCGTATCCGGCGCGGTGCGTCTGGTAGGGCCCTCCTTCCTCCCGATGCCCGAAAGCCTGGCCGAGGGCTACGCGCGTGACGAGGAGGAAGCCATGCCCCAGAACATCCGGAACCTCTCCCTGATCGGCCCTTTCGGCTCCGGCAAGACCACCCTCCTCGAGGCGCTGCTCTTCGCCGCCGGCGCCATCCGCGCGAAGGGCTCCGTCGAGCGGGGCGACACGGTGAGCGACTTCTCGCCCCAGGAGCGCGCGATGGGGCACTCGCTCGACGTCTCGGTGGCTCATCTCGACTGGGCGGGCGCCACGGTCAACCTGCTCGACACGCCGGGCCTGCCCGACTTCCGCGGGCGCGCGCTCGAGTCGCTGGAGGCCGTCGAGACCGCCGCGCTCGTGATCGACGCGGCGCACGGCGTCGACAACCTCGCCCGCCGCCTGTGGCGCGCCGCCCGGGAGGACCGTCGCAACCTCGCGCGGATGATCGTCGTGAACCGCACCGACGCCCCCGAGATCGACTTCGAGGCCCTGCTGGAGCGGATCGCGGAGGCGTTCGGCCCCGAGTGCCTGCCCATCAACCTTCCCGCGCCGGGCGGCGAGCGCGTCGTCGACTGCTTCTTCGCGCCGGACTTCGACGCGGCGACCGCGTGCTCGTCGGTGCGGCGCGCGCACGACGCGATCGTCGACCAGGTGGTCGAGCTCGACGAGGCGCTGATGGAGCGGTACCTCGCGCAAGGCGAGTCGCTCGGGCCGGATCAGCTCCACGACGCCTTCGAGGCCGCGCTCCGCGACGGGCACCTCACGCCCGTGTGTTTCGTGTCCGCGCGCACCGGCGCGGGCGTGCGCGAGCTCCTCGACGTGATGGCGAGGCTCATGCCCGACCCCACCGAGGGCAACCTCCCCCCCTTCGTCGACGGCGAGGGCCCCGACGCAAAACCGATCCCCGTGAAGCCCGACCCGAACGCGCACGTCGTCGCGCACGTCTTCGAGGTCAGCAACGACCCGTTCCGCGGCAAGCTCGCCCTCTTCCGCGTGTTCCAGGGCACCGTGCGCCCGGGCTCGTTGCTCTACGTCGGGACCGACAAGAAGCCGTTCCGCGTCGCGCACCTGTTGCGCCTGCAGGGCAAGGAGACGGTCGAGGTGGACAAGGGCGTGCCCGGCGACATCCTCGCCGTGTCCCGCGTCGACGAGATCCACCGCGACGCGGTGCTGCACGACTCCCACGACGAGGACCACTTCCACCTCGAGCCGCCGCGCTTCCCGAAGCCCGTGTACGGCCTCGCGCTCGTGCCCCGCAAACACGGCGACGACCAGCGCCTGTCCGACGCCCTGCACCGCATCCTCGACGAGGATCCCTCGCTCTCCGTCGAGCGCGACCCCGAGACGAACGAGACCGTGCTCCGCGGCCTCGGCGAGCTCCACCTCAAGGTCATCCTCGAGCAGCTCGCGACGCGTTTCCACGTGGGCGTCGACACCAAGCGCCCCTCCGTCCCCTGGCGCGAAGCGATCGCCGGCACGGGCGACGCCCGGTACCGCCACAAGAAGCAGACCGGCGGGGCCGGGCAGTTCGGCGAGGTCGCGCTCCGGGTGGAGCCGCTGCCGCGCGGCGCCGGCGTCGAGTTCGTCGACGCGGTCCGCGGCGGCGCCATCCCCGGCCAGTTCATGGCCGCCGTCGAGAAGGGCGTCCAGCAGGCGCTCCGCGAGGGCGCGATTGCCGGCTACCCCGTCCACGACGTCCGCGTCACCGTGTACGACGGCAAGTCCCACGCGGTCGACAGCAAGGAGATCGCCTTCGTCAGCGCCGCGCGGCAGGCCACGCTCCAGGCGCTCGAGCAGGCGAAGCCCTTCGTGCTCGAGCCGTACATGGAGGTCACGATGCGCGTCGGCCAGGCCCGCATCGGCGACGTCACCGCCGACGTGCTCGCCCGGCGCGGCCGGGTGCTCGGCAACGAGGCGCTGCCCGGCGGCCGCGCCGAGATCGTGGCGACCATCCCGCTCGACGAGATGGACAACTTCGAGCCGCGGCTCAAGTCGCTCACCGGGGGCGACGGCAGCTACACGCTCGCGTTCAGCCACTACGACGAGGCGCCCCCGGCCACGCGGGCGAAGCTGGTCGAGGCGTGGCAGGCGCGGCGGAAGGTGCCCGCCGAGGCGTAGTCACTCGCAGAGGGTGGTCGAATACGACAGCCGGTTGTTGTCCTCGAGGCACTCGCTCACGAGGCCGGTGCCCGTGCCGTCGTCGTCGACGGACATCACGAGCCCGTCGGCGCCCTCCGCGAGCGAGGTGTCGACGCGGAAGGTGAGCGCCTCGCTCGTCATCTCGGAGGGCACGGCGTCCTCGAGCAGCTGCGTGTCGAGCAGCACGTCCTGGCCGTCGACCTCGGCGTACAGCGACACGGCGACGCCGGCGGGGATCTCGCCGTTGCCGGTGTTGAGCACGCGGCCCACCACCCAGAAGACGCCGCGGTCGCAGTCGTCCCGGCAGACGTCGAGGATCTCGCCCTCGAGCTCGTCGCCGAGCGTCTCGCCGGGCTCGAGCGCGATCGCGGAGTGCCAGCTGTTGTAGACGGTGAAGTTCTGGGTCGCGGTCACCGGCACCGTCAGGTCGTCGTTGATGTTGGTGATCGTGTAGTTGTGCTGGTTCCAGAGCTTGCGGACGGGCGCCCAGGAGTCGTTGACGTCCTCGTAGATCGACAGCCCGGTCGCGTAGCCCCAGTCGTGGGTGACGGCGATCTCCGCGTGCCCGTCGGCGTCGATGTCGGCGATGACCGGGTAGTCGTACATCGTCGCCGAGCCGTGTTTGTCGGACTGGAACTTGATGGCGCCGTCGGTCCCGTTGAACGCGATCATCTGGATCTCGTCGATGTAGACGATCTCCGGGACGCCGTCGGCGTCGAAGTCGAAGATGGACGCGCCCGTGGCGCCCGACTCGTCGTGCACGCGCGCGGTCCAGAGCTCGGAGCCGTCGGCGTTGAGCACCCACAGCTCGTTGCCGCCGGCGATCACGATCTCGACCTCGCCGTCGCCGTCGACGTCGCCGATCGCGGGGGGCGAGAGGATGTTCGCGGTGGGGTGCCGCGTGGGGCCCCAGAGGATCGTGCCGTCGGTGTCGTGGAAGCGGATCTCGTTGTAGCTGGAGGCGACGAACTCGCCCTCGGGGTCGCCGTCGAGGTTGGCGACGGCCGCGGCGGCGTCGTTGAGGCTCCGGTCGTTCCAGATGACCTCGCCGTCGGGCCCGAAGATGGAATCGCCCGTGATGACCTCCTCGACGCCGTCGAGATCGAGGTCGGCGACCGCGGGCTGCGCGCCCTCGCCGTAGAGCCCGATGCCCACGTACGCGGGGCAGCCGCGCCCGTAGCGGCCCTTCGCGCGCTCGGTGAGGTCGGCGTTGAAGATCACGCGGCCCACCACGATCTCGGGCGAGCCGTCGTGGTCCATGTCGGAGACGATGGGGCCCGACGCGTAGTCGAACTCGTCGTCGGTGTACGAGTCGCTCTCCGCGACCTCGTTGCCGTTCGCGTCGAGCATCACGAGGCTGTACTCGCCGCTGCCCCACAGGCTCGAGCTGTACTCGCGCGGCATGAAGATCTCGGGCGAGCCGTCCGCGTCGATGTCGGCGATCGCCGGGTGGGAGCCGTAGGCGAAGTCGTTCGTGGCGGTGACCCACACCTCGTCGCCCGTGTCGCCGCGGTAGGCGCGCACCTCCGCCTTGCCGAGCAGCGTGGTCTGGGCGACGAGCAGCACCTCCGGGATACCGTCGCCGTCGAGGTCCCCGACGGTGGGCAACGCGTTCGAGGGGCCCTCGACCTCCCACTTCACGACGGGCTCGAAGCCGCCGATCTCGTAGTCGCACGTGTCCGAGGGAGCGGCGGCCTCCGCCGGGTACTCGCCGAAGTCGCACGTGCTCCCGGTCGTGCTCGTGGGCTCGTCGGTGTCCTCCGGGTCGCTCATCCCGTCGGGCTTGTCCTCCTCGCCGTTCAGGTCGTAGTCGAGGCACCCGGTGAGACAGAGCAGGACGAAGGCGCGGTTCATGGCGCCGCAGTCTAACGGAGGTCGGGCGGATCCGCGCGCGTCAGTCGGACGAGCAGCCGCCGTCGGCGTACAGCGACATGTAGTCGTGCACGATCGCCTCCGCGGCCGGGCGCAGGTCGCGACGCAGCTTCGGGTCCTCGCGGACGGCGGCGTAGTCGAGCCAGGCTCGGCAGAAGTCGGTCTCCATGTCCTTCTGCGCGTGGGCGAGGGCGTCGACGAGCGCGACGGTGTAGCTGTCGGGCCGGCCCTTGCGCGCGCGGGCGAGCAGGTCGAAGGCCTTCTCGGGGTGGAAGTAGTCGTCCATCGCGACGAGGTAGCCGAGCACGAGCGCGTCCTCGGGGGCGAGCCCGGCGCCCTTGCGCACCTGCGCGGGCTTCTTGCCGGTGCGCTCGGCGACGGCGCGGGCGAACACGTCGGCGTCGTGTTTGCCGTCGATCTTCCAGCCCAGCGCGTTGACGACGGCGGCCTTCACGTCGACGGGCACGCCCGGCGCGGCCAGCTGGGCCGCGAGCGCGGGGGTCAGCCGGCCCGCGGCCTTCGCCTCCTGCACCAGCGCCACGTCGTCGTAGGCGGCGGCGAACTCGGTGGAGGTCAGGGGCGAGTCGGCGAGGGCGGCGGCGACGGGGAGGAGCATGTCCTCGCCTACCTCACCCCATCGGGATCGTCTCGCCGCGGTGGTACTTCCACTTCACCCCGTCCGGCCCGAAGACGTAGACGCCGTCGTGCTCGCCGACGGACACGGCGCGGGGCGTGCCCGGCTCGACGAGGAGGAAGGACTCCTCGTTGAGCCCGACGCACAGGTGCGAGGCGAAGCGCCGCGAGAGGTACGCGAGGTTGTCGGGGTCGTCGGTGTGGATGCGGTCCATGCAGTGGGGCAGGACCTGCAGGCCCCCCACGAGCCCGAGGCCGCGGTCCCACAGGCGGAACTCGCGACGCGCGGGGTCGGAGCTGTAGTCGTCGTAGACGATCATCCGCTCGCACATCACCAGCGAGCCGGCGGACACCGTGAAGAACGAGGCGCCGCGCCGGAGCGTCTCGCGGAGCGCGGGGCGCAGGTCGAAGAAGCGCAACGGGGCGAGCAGGTCGGCGGGCTCGCCGCCGGGGATCACGATTGCGTCGGCCTCGAGGATGCGCGCCTCGAGCTTCGCGCGCTCCTCGCGCCACAACGGATCGAAGCGCAGGCCGGTGCGCGCGGGCAACATCTCCTCGGCCTCCTCGAGCGCGTCGAGCATGCGGGCGTCGTTCTGCACGAGGTCGGCGAGGTCGTGGACGAGCTCGCGGGCGAGCGCGCGGGCGAGCAGCGCCTCGCCGGACAGGCTGGACTCGGGCCGCAGCGAGTCGCGGTCGACGAGCGGCAGCTTGCCGAGCTGGAAGCCCGGGATGCGCGCGCGGGCGAACCGCACGGCGCGACGCACGCGGTCGGCGTGGAAGGAGGTCTTCTCGACGTAGAAGGCGCGCGTGGCCTCCTCGACGTCGCGCAGCTCCGCGTCGACGGCGGCCACGGCCGGCCGGGCCTTCAGGTAGCTCTGCCACACGTGCCAGGCGCAGAGGTTGGACACGTTGCGGTCGACCCCGCCCTGCCAGTCGCTCGGCACGCCGATGGCGTTGAGCGCCGCGCGGATCGGCGCCTCGTCGTACTCGCCACGGCCCCACGCCGCGGTGACGAGCAGCACCTTCGGGGGCCGACCCTGCGCCGCGCCGAGCACGAGCGGACGCACCCGATCGAGGAATTCCGCGTGACCCCGGATGTTGCCGTTGAAGACGATGCGGCCGCGCATGGCCGCGCCGGATAACGCGCCCCCGAGGTGCCCGTGCGCGCGCTCGCCCGCGACATCGCCCGCGACGTGATCGACGTGCTCCGCGCGTTCGCGCGCGAGTGCCGGACGCCCGCGGGGCTCGCGCTCCTCGGGTACTGCCTGCTCGTCTCGATCGACCACACCGTGCTCCACAGCAAGTGGATCGTCCCCGTGCTCGAGCCGTTCCTCCCCGCCGCGGGCAAGTCCACCATCCGAAAGGCGTTCCTCGACGTCGTCTTCTTCGGGGGCGGCTGCGCGCTCCTGATCGTCGCGGTGCACCGGAAGCGCCTGCGCGACTTCGGGCTCGGCCTGCCGGAGCGGAAGTGGGTCTGGCTGACCGCCGCGGTGTTCGCCGTCCAGCTCGTGGGCATCGCGATCGCCGTGCAGATCCCCGCGATGCGCGAGTTCTACCCGCAGTACAAGGCGGCGCGCGCGGGCGGGATGGCGTTCTGGGGCTTCGAGGCGCTCGCGCTGCTCGCGATGGCCGCGTGGGAATTCCTCAACCGCGGCTACCTGCTGTTCGGGCTGAAGGAGCGCTTCGGGTTGTCCGCGGTGCTCGTGCAGCTCGTCCCCTTCGTGATCCTCCACCGCGGCAAGCCGACGGTCGAGCTCTACTTCTCGGTGTTCGACGGCGCGGCGCTGGGCCTGCTCGCCTACGCGAGCGGCTCGATCTGGCCCGCGGTGTTCCTCCACGGCGTCGGCGCGTTCGTGCTCGATCTGGTGATCGTCTACCTGCTGCCGCGCTGACACGACGCGCCTATCGTCTTTCTGGAGCGGGCCGTCGCCCGCGGGGGAGGAGCGCCGTGGCCGAGATCAAGGTCGAACCGGGACGTCCCGGCAGCACGCTGCCGTGGATCGTGGGGCTGGCGGTCGCCGCCCTGCTCGTGGGCTGGCTCATCTGGCAGAACACTCAGGGGTGACGCGATGCACGACGTGAGCGGCGGGCTCGTCCCGCTGTCGGAGATGAAGGGCTGGCGCGTCGCGGACGGGTATCCGGACGTCCGGGGCTGGAGCGTCTACGTCGAGCGCGACCGGGTGGGCACGGTGCGCGACCTCGTCGTGGACCCGCGCACGCTCGACGTGCGCTTCCTCGTGGTGGGGCTGAAACACGCGCTGCTCGAGAAGGAGCGCCGGGCGACCGTGCCGATCGGCCGCGCCCACCTCGGGCACGACGACGTGGTCTACCTCGACGCGATCGACGCGAGCGAGCTCGACACGCTGCGAGAGTACGACGCCGAGCAGATCCGCGCGCTCGGCAACGCGGACTTCGCCCACCCCGACTACGACCAGGCCCGCTTCTGGGGCGAGCGGCCGCGGGTCGGGGAGCGGTGGTTCGTGGAGGAGCGGGAGAAGGAGAAGGTCTGACCGCTCAGTCGAGGCACGGCACGAAGTCGACCGTCGCGTTGATCCCTTCCGGGATCTGCCAGTACCCCCGTCGCTCCGCGTCGTAGGCGATCGCCTCGACGTGGACGACGGGCGCGTACGGCACGGCCACGCGGGGCGCCTGCGCGACGCCGTCGATCCCCGCCTCGCGGAGGTCGATCTCCTGCACGCCGCCGTAGGTGCGCAGGAGCAGGCGCGAGCCGTCGGGCCACACGTCCGCGGACGTCACCGCGTCGGCGCCGTCGTCCTCGCTCTCGCCCGTGACGATCTCGGCGACGGGCGAGAAGGCGCCGGACTCGAGGTCGAGCACGAAGACGGCGGCGGTGTGATCGAAGCGCTTGGTCACGACGAGCCCGCGCCCGTCGGGCAACACGGCGAACGCCTCCGCGTTGTGCGCGCCGTCCGGGTACGCGACGGGGATCCGCTCGGGGATGACGCTCAGCGAGAGGCCCTCGACCATCGGCGGCTCGGGCACGACGAGCAGCGCGGCGTCGGTGCGGGTGGTGGCGTTGTCGCCGATGTCGGCGACGTACAGGCAGGTCCCCCACGCGCACGGGGCCAGCGCGATCGCCTCCCAGTCGACGTTCGCGACCCCCTCGAGCGTGACCTCGCCGAGCGTGTTCCCGAGCGCGTCGATCGCGGTCAGGACCGTGGGGTTGTTGCGGTCCTCGTGGACCCAGAGCACGCCCGGCGTCTGCGCGGAGGGCGCCACGCCGCTGATCTCGTCGAGCTCGACGTCGGCGACGAGGCCCGTCTGCTCGGGCTCGCCCCACGCGTCGCAGGGGGCCGGCGGGGACGGCACGGTCGCCGCGGTGTCGGCGGCGGTGTCGTCCGCGGCTCCGCCGGAGTCGGCGCTGTCGCCGGCGGCCGTCTCGCCGGTCGGCGGGGGGCGCTCGGTCCGCGCGGAATCGCCGGACTCGCATGCCAGGAGCACGAGCACCATCGCGGCAGCATAGCGCCCACCGCGCGGCCGGACGGTATAGTGGTCGCGGCATGCGACCGATCGTGCTCACCCTCCTCGCGGGCTGTGTCGACGAGGCGGACCTCGCCGGCGAGGACGAGCCCGTGACCGAGGCGCCCCCCGACTGGATCGAGGCGGGCGAGCCCGTCGCGTGTGACGGGGGACCGAGCGCGCCGTCGTACGTCGACGTCGCGCGCGACTGGGGCCTCGGCGGCATCCACGACCCCGACTACGCGCACGCGGGCGGCGCCGGGGCCGGCCTGTCGGACCTCGACCTCGACGGCGACCTCGACTTCGTCCTCGCCTACTGGAACACCGACGCCCAGGTCTTCTGGCGCGACGGCGACGCCTTCCTCCCCGGCCCCACGCTCGGCGCGGGCCAGGGTGGAATGCCTCAGGGCGTCGGCCTCGTCGATCACGACGCCGACGGCGACTGGGACGTGGCCGTCAACGCCTCCGACAACCGCGCCGCCTTCTGGCGCAACGACGGCGGCAGCTTCACCGAGGCCACCGAGCTGGTCTACCCGGAGGGCACCGGCCTCGCGTGGGACCCGCCCGCTCCCGCCGACTGGGACCTCGACGGCGACGTCGACCTCTACCTCCCCGCGCTCTCCGTGCAGAGCACGGCCCGCGCGGACAGGCTCCTGCGCAACGACGGCACCGGGCGCATGGAGGACGTCACCGCCGCGTTCCTGCCCGAGACGCAGGGCTCGCGCACCTTCCAGGCCTTCTGGTTCGACATGGACGGGGACATGTACCCCGAGGCCTACGGCATCAACGACCAGGGCTGGACGATGGGCGGCAACGTGTTGTTCCACAACGACGGAGGCCAGGGCTTCACGAGCCTCGTCGACACCTGCTTCTGCGCCACCCCCGTCGCCGGCATGAGCGGCGACGCCGCCGACGTCGACGGCGACGGCCTGATGGACGTGTACTCGGGCAACTCCGACGCCAGCAACCTCTACCTCAACGCCGGCGACGGCACCTTCGTCGACGCCGCCGTGACCGCCGGCGCGACCGAGAGCCTCGCCCCCGGCGACCTCGACATGGTCTGGGGCTCGCTCTTCCTCGACCACGACAACGACGGCGACGTCGACATCCTCGCCGTCCACGGGGACCTCTACAGCGAGTTCGACCCGAACGAGCCCCTCGACCTCGCCGACTCGCTCCTCTCGCAGCAGGAGGACGGCACGTTCGTCGACGTGGCCGCGGACTACGGGATCGACGCGCTCGACTCGGGCCGCTCGATCATCGTCGAGGACCTCAACGGCGACGGCGTGCTCGACATGCTGGTCACCGTCATCACCGACTGGCCCCACCTCTGGATGTCCGACGGCTGCACCGAGGCCGGCTGGCTCGAGATCGAGGTCGCGGGCGTGGGGCTCAACCCCCACGGCGTCGGCGCCCGCGTCGAGATCGAGGCGGGCGGGCGCCGTCAGGTCGCCTACAACTGGCCGCAGTCGGGCCTCAACGCCACGCGCGAGCCCAGCGTGCACTTCGGCCTCGGCGACGCCCAGACGGTCGACTGGATGCGCGTGACGCTCCCGACCGGCGAGACGAAGGAGACCACCGCGCCTTTTTCGGCCCGCCGGCGCGTCGTCGCCCGCTTCGACGAGTGACCCCCGACCCCCGGTTGACCCGCGCGGTCGAGCTGCACCGCGGCGGGCGCGTCGGCGAGGCGGTGGCGCTCTACGCCGCGGTCCTGCGCGACCGTCCCGACGACGTCGAGGCGCTGCAGCTCTGCGGCGTCGCGGTGGGCCGCGCCGGGCGCCCCGAGGAGGGCCTGCGGATGGTCGAGCGCGCGCTCCAGCTCGACCCCGCGCACGCGCCCGCCCGAAAGAACCGGCTCCGCCTGCTCGGCGTGGTCGCCGCCGCGCGGCTCGAGGCCGGCGACGGCGCCGGCGCCGAGACGATCCTCCGGGCGGCCCTCGCCGAGGGCGAGCGCGCGGGCCTCTACGCCGACCTCGGCGCCGCGCTGGTCCTGCAGGACCGCCTGACGGAGGCGGCGTTCGCGTGGCGGCACGCGCTCGCGCTCGACCCCGCGCTCCCGCTGCGCCCGCGCCTCGCCGCCGTCTGCGCCACGCTGGGCGCGCGCCTCGACCCGGCCGACGCCCTTTCCTGGCTCGCCGAGGCGCTGCGGCTCGACCCCTCCGACGCCCACGCCGCCGCGCTCGCCGACGCGATCGCCCAGGTGCCGGACCCGCCCGACCTCCGCGACGCGCTCAAGGTCCTGCTCGCCCGCGACGGCATCGACCACCAGCGGATCGAGCACGCCGTCCGCCGCGTCGTGACCGGCCCCGGCGACGACCTGTTCCGCGCGTGGCTGAAGCGCTGCATCGTGGCCGACCCCGCGTGGGAGGCGCGGCTGGTGAAGCTCCGCCGCGAGGTCCGCGACCCCGCGCTCATGGAGGCCATCGCGACGCAGGCGTGGCTCACCGAGTACGTCTGGCCCGAGGCGCCGGGCGAGAGCGACGGCCTCTCCGGCGTCCGCGCGGCGATGTACCGGCCCGTCCCGGCGACGCCCCCGCTGAAGAAGCTCATGGCCCCCGTGGACGACGCCGGCATCGAGACCATCGCGATGACGGGCGACCCGGTCAGCCACGCCGTGCGCGCCCAGTACGAGGAGAACCCCTACCCCCGCCGCATCGGCGTCCACAAGCGCCCCGGAGGCAGCTTCTCGGCGTACGTGCGCGCGCTGTTGCCCGGCTGGGAGGGCGCGGCGCCGGACCGGCCCGACGTGCTCGTGGCCGGCTGCGGCACCGGCCAGCACCCCCTCGGGCTCGCGGCCCGGTGGCCCGACGCGCGCGTGCTCGCGGTCGACATCAGCCGGGCAAGCCTCGCCCGCGCCCGCAAGACCGCGAAGGAGCACCGCATCGGCAACGTGCGCTTCGCGCAGGCCGACGTGCTGGGCCTCGGCGTGCTCGCCGACCGCTTCGACCTCGTCGACTGTGTGGGCGTGCTGCACCACCTCGACGCGCCGCCGAAGGGGCTCGCGGTGCTCGCCGGGCTCCTGAAGCCCGGCGGGCTCCTCCGCCTCGGGGTGTACAGCGAGCGCGGCCGCGCCGAGGTCGTCGCCGCGCGGGCCGTCGTCGCGGGCATCGCCGACATCCGCGCCGTACGGGCCGCGATCCTCGCGCTCCCGGAGGACCACCCCGCGCGCCCCGTCGTCCGCTCCGTCGACTTCTACAGCCGCAGCGGCTGCCGCGACCTCGTCCAGCACGTCCGCGAGCACCGCTACACCCCGCTCGAGGTGCGCACGCTCGTCGGGAGCGCCGGCCTGCGCGTGGTGGGGCTGCAGCACGCGCGCCCCGAGCCCGCGCGGCTCTACCGCGCGCGCTGGCCCGACGACGTCGCGCAGGCCGACCTCGCGCGATGGGACGAGATCGAGCGCGAGCACCCCCGCATCTTCGCGGGGATGATCCAGGTCTGGCTAACGCCGCTCCACCGCGTCTGAGGTGCACTCGGGCGGGGCCGTGCGCGGGTTGCACAGGTCCGGGATCTCCAGCTCGACGGGCACGTCGGTCGACAGGGCGTGGGCGCCGCTCGCGACGGCGAGCTCGAAGCGCGCGGCGTCGTAGGCGAGGTCGGTGTCGGCGCGGGTGCGGACGATCACGCCGGCGTCGACCGTCTCCGCGATCGGGTCGGTGGCGGGGTCGTCGAGCAGGATGAAGGCGGCGAGCGGGGAGCCGGGCTCGACGTTGCCGAACATCACGCGGCCCTCGAGCGTGGTGCCCCCGTAGGTCCAGGCGTCGCGCCAGCCGCCACGGTCGAGCAGCGAGAGCAACAGGTGGCCGCGGGTCGCGCCGAGGGTGGGCCAGCCGTCGGCGGCGATCGCCGTCGCGAGGTCGGGGTGCTCGCCGCGCAGGTCGTCGGGCGTCAGCACGCGGTCGGGCCACGCGGCGCGGACCTCCTCCTCCAAGAGCGTGAACATCCCCTGCTCGAGGTCGGCGGAGTGGGGCGTCTTGGGCTCGATCAGCACGAACAGCGGGGGGTGGTCGGGGTGCTCGTCCGACCAGCCGCGGAGCACGGCGAGGCAGGCGGCGAGCGTCTCGCAGGTGGTGCCCATGTCGACGACGGGGATGTGGTAGACGAGCAGCTCGCCGGCGTCGGGGTCGTACTGGACGTCGATCTCGAACTGGCGCACCCCCTGCTCGTCGAGCTGCACGTCGAGCGGCGCGTGGGTGTAGGCGAGGTCGCCCTCGTCGGTGGCGGCCACGTGGTAGCTGTTGTGGGTCCCCTCGACCTGGACGTGGTTCACGCGGAGGACGTCGTCCAGCGGGTAGGTCCGGCCGGAGTCCTCGGCGGGCGCGGCGCAAGCGAGGAGCCACATCCCGGGAGGATACCGCTCCCGCTAGAACAACGCCTCGAGGGCGCGCAGATCGACCTCGCGGGGGGCCGTGACGCGGAAGCGCAGGTCGAGCACGGCCTCGCCGTTCGCGGGGACGGTGGGCCGCCAGCGCAACACGCCCTGCGGGTCCTCGGGGCCCGGGGGGAGCGCCGGGGTCGAGTCGAGGCGCTCCACCTCGACGCGCTCGTCCTCGGAGACGGGCACCTGATCGGTCACGAGCACCTCCAGCGCCTTCCCCGCGAAGTTCTGGAGGCGCACGCGGAAGTGGAAGGTGTAGCGGACGCGTTTTCCGCCGAGGCGCTCCTGCGTGCGCGACACGAGCTGGCGCTCGACGCGGAGGCGATCGTCGGTGCCGAACGCGAGGGAGAGCTCCTCGCCGGGGACGAGGGTGTCCACCGCGCCGGCGCCCACGTAGTCGCTGCCCACGAAGGACGCGAGCTGGCCGGGCAGGAGCGGGGCGCTCCCGTCGTAACGCAGCCGCGCGCGCCGGAAGACCTCGGGCACGACCTTCGGGACCGTCGCCAGCTCGACGGTGCTCGCGAACGTCTGGGCGCCGATGGGCAGGCGCACCGCGCTGGCGTCGCCGGCGACGTCACGGCGGCCGGGGATCGCGAACACGACCGCGCCGGAGCCCTCGACGCGCGCGGACATGTCGGTCGCGATCGCGGCGGTGGTGGCCGAGGGCGCGATGCGGTCGGCCTCCGCGTAGTACCCGACGGCCTCGATGCCGCCGTAGCCGCCGCCGAGCACCCAGGCGCCGAGCTCGGGCAGGGCGCCCGCACGGGCGGGGTCGGCGGTCGAGAGGAAGAGCGCCGCGCGCGTCCAGTCCTCGCCGGTGCCCTGCGTGACGACGCCCTGGGTGTCGAGCGTCACGCGGCCGGTCGCGACGTCGAGGCGCGCCGCGTAGCTCGGGGACCAGCTGGCGCCGCCGACCTCGTAGCGCAGGGCCACGGTCGCGGGCCCCGGCTTCGCGGCGTCCACCTCCACGCGCACGGTCATGCCGGTCGCGAGCGGGTCGTCGAGCTTCACGAGCAGCGGGGCGATGTCCTCGTCGAGCTCGCGGGCGGCGTCGAGCTCCTTGCGGAGCTTCGCGGCGATGTCGCGCTCGGCGTCGCCGACGAAGGCGAGGGTGCCCTTCATCTGGTCGAGCGTCGGCAGCGCGCGGGCGCCGCCCCCGTCGGGGAGCAGGGTGCCGCGCAGATACTCGCGCTGGGCGAGCAGGGCCTCGATGCGGTCGCGGCAGGCGCCCACCTCGTCGAGCAGCTTCTTCGCCTCGGCCTTCACCTCGTCGGTGCGCGCGCCCGCCTCCACCTCGCCGGCGCCGGACACGAGCTCCACGCCGGTGATCTTCGCGTCGCCGTCCCGCGCCTGCGCCTCGAGGCTCTCCGCGACGAGGCCGAGCGGCAGGCCCTCGAACACCACGCTCCCCTCCCCCTTCGCGACCTCCACCGTGCGCACGCGCGTGACCAGCGCGCGATCGCGGAAGACGACGACCTTGTCGACGTCGCTGTTGGGCTCGAGCGGCAGCCTCGCGCGCGGGACCGCGGTGGCCCCCGACCGCGCCGCGGCCGCGGGCGCTGGCGCGTCGAGCCGCGAGCGGACGACGTCCTCGTCGAACGACAGCTCCATCATCGCCTTCGCGGCCTCGGCGTAGTCGCCGGCGAACGCGAGGGTCACGAGAAAGGTGAGCATGGGGGCCTCCGCGGCGAGAACGCCGCGAGGGGACCGGGGCTTACGCGGGGTCGGCGCGCCGTCCCCTAGCGCTTCCAGCCGTCGCCGAGGTGCGCGTCGAGCCGCGCCTCCTCCTCGGCGTCCTCCACCGGCACCACCGCGGGCCCCTCCACGTTCTGGACCGCCGCCCACCCGAGCCCGGTGACGTCCGGGTCGAGCGAGACGGTCGCGACGATCCCGACCTCGCAGGCGGCCGTGGGCATGATGGAGGCGAAGTTGCCGAGGCTGTAGAGGATCGCGGCCGTGCGGGGCTCGCCGTCGTCGGTGCGCAGGCTGCAGGTGCCGACGCCGGGCACCTCTTCGGGGCGGTTGACGTGGCAGAGCTCGGGCGGCTGCACGACGTGGGGCCCGTGCCCGACGATCAGGTCGGCGCCGGCGGCGACGATCTCGCGGGCGAGCACGAGGAAGTGCGGGTCCGGGTAGTACTCGTACTCGAAGCCCCAGTGGAGCAGGACCACCACCGTCTCCGCGCCGGTGGCGGCGATGTCCGCGGCAACCCCGGACAGGTCGATGGGCTCGCCGACGTGCCCGAACGGCACGACGAACAGCTCGTGGCTGGTCGGCACGGAGGGGTCGTTCACGCCCCAGGTGTACGAGAGGAGCGCGACGTCGCCGACCCGCGCGTGGGTGTCGACCCCGGTCTGCACGATGCCGCGCGCCTCGACCTCGTCCACCGTCGCGGCGAGCCCGTCGTCGCCGGCGTCGAGGCTGTGGTTGTTGTTGAGCTGCAGCACGTCGACGGGGAGCCCGTCGAGGAGCTCCGGCGGCGCATTGAACGCGTAGAGGCCGAGGTCGCCCTGCTCGGTCGAGTGCAGCGGCGAGGTCGGCGTCTCGAGGTTGGCGACGCGGAGATCGCCGTCGAAGAGGTGGGCGACGGGGTCGGCGAAGGCGGACCAGTTGTCGCCGATCCACATCACGTCGCCGGCGAAGCTGACGCGCGCGCCGTCGCCGAGCGGCGGGATCTTCGCGCGCATCGCCTCGAAGTGGTCGAGCGACTCGACGGGCGCGCCCTTCCGGTGCTCGGCCGACTTCCGCACGTAGAGCGCGAGCTGGTCGTAGTCCTCCTCGACCGTCCACGTCTGCGTCTCGAAGCGGACCTCCTCGTAGGCCTCGAGGTCGTCCTCGGGCGTGTGGACGTACGGGAAGTACGTCTCCGGCTCGGGCCACGCCCGGTACGGGTCGCAGCCGAGCAGCCAGAGGATCACCGGCGATCCCGCATGAGCCCTTCCTGCACGCAGGTCGCGACGAGCGTGCCGTCGCGCGCGTAGAAGCGGCCCGTCACGAGCCCGCGGGCGCCGCTCGCGGAGGGGCTCTCCATGTCGTAGAGCAGCCAGTCGTCCATGCGGAAGGGGCGGTGGAACCACATCGCGTGATCGAGGCTCGCCACCTGCATGCCCGGCGTCATCCAGCTCACGGCGTGCGGCAGCATGGCCGTCACCAGCAGGTTGAAGTCGCTGGCGTAGGCGAGCACGTAGCGGTGGACGGCGGGGTCGTCCGGCAGCGTGCCCGTGGCGCGGTACCAGAGCTGGCGACGCGGGGGCGCCGCCTTCGGCGCCATCAGGTTGTAGATCTGCACCGGCCGGATCTCGATGGGGCGGTCGGCCAGCGCCTTCGCGCGGAGCGGCTCCGGGATGCGGTCGGCGTACTTGCGCGCGAGGTCGAGCTCGCTGGCCAGCCCGTCGGGGCCCGGCACCTCGGGCATGGGCGCCGCGTGCGCGAGGCCGCCCTCGTCGACCTGGAACGAGGCCGCGAGCGAGAAGATCGCGTGCCCGCCCTGGATGGCGACGACGCGGCGCGTCGTGAAGCTGTGGCCGTCGCGGATGGCGTCGACCTCGTAGACGACGGGCCGCCGCGCGTCGCCCTGGCGCAGGAAGTACGCGTGCAGGGAGTGGACGTGGCGGTCGGGGGGCACCGTCTGGGCCGCGGCGGAGAGCGCCTGGCCGAGCACCTGGCCGCCGAAGATCGCGCCCCAGCCGAGGTCCTGGCTCTGGCCGCGGAAGAGGTTCTGCTCGATGCGCTCGAGCCGGAGCAGCTCGAGGAGCTCGTGGAGGACGTCGCGCATGCCACCCTCCTAGCCCGCGGCTACGGTGGGCGGATGCCGCTCGTCGCGACCCCCCTCACCCTGCCCCCTCACGTCTCCGAGCTCGTCGCAGGCGACGCCGACGGCGACGGCAAGGACGACCTCGTCGCCGTCTCGCGCGAGCCGGCGGGCGACGCCCCCGACAAGGTGAAGCTCACCGTCTACCGCTTCGGCGACGCCGGGCTCGCCGGGCCGGCCACCGTCGTCGACCTCGGCAACCGCCCCGCGATCTGGGACGTGAAGAAGGGCCTCTGGATCGTCGACCGCGAGGGCATCGCCCGCGTCGACCCCGCCACCGGCGCGCTCGCGCGCGTCGCGAAGCTCCAGACGGCGCTCGCCTCGCTGGGGCCGGCCACGCCGCTGCAGGGCCCCGTCGCGCACGACCTCGACGGGGACGGCTCGCCCGAGCTCGTCGCGTGGTCCGGCGGGCGGTACCACGCCTTCCGGGCCGACGGCACCTCGCTCGGCAGCGTGGCGGCCCCCGCGGAGGGCGCGCTCTCGGTCGACTGGGCGCTCGGCGGCGCGGGCGTCGACGCGACGCTGCGACCCCCTCCCCTGTCCGTCGGCGACGTCGACGGCGACGGCAAGCTCGACCTGATGATGCCCGCCGGCGCCAAGCTGCAGGTCTACTACACGGGCGACGGCGTCGGCGCGCGCGCCGCCACGCTCAAGCTCCCCGTCGACCTCGAGCCCCCCGACCCCGGCCCGGGCCAGCCCCGCAAGGACGTCAGCGCCGTGTGGCTCCAGGACCTCGACGGCGTCCGGAAGATCGACCTCGTGGTGCAGCGCACGGTCACGAAGGGCAGCTACTTCGGCGCCACCACCGAGCTGCTCTACGCGCGCGGCAGCGGCACCGGCTTCGGCGCGCCGGCGAGCATCGGCGCGCCCGCGGCGGCGTTCGGCGTGAAGCTCCGCGACGTGGAGGGCGACGGCGACCAGGACGTCGTCTCCCCGCTCGTCGACGTGGGCATGGGCAACCTCGCGCGGGCGCTCGTCGCGCAGCAGGTGCGCGTGGACCTCGCGCTCTACCGCTTCGACGGCGGGCAGTACGCGGCGACGCCCGCCACGCTGCGCACGCTCTCGTACTTCTTCGGCGGCGAGCGCAAGCTGCACGCCGAGCTCGCCGGCGACCTCGACGGCGACGGGCGGCTCGACCTCGTCGCGAGCGAGGGCGAGGACAAGGTGCGCGTCTTCCGCGGCGAAGCCGCCGGGCTCGCCGGCACCCCCGCGTGGGAGCTCGACGTGGACATCCCGCCCGGCGACGACGCCCTGTTCGTCCACGACGTGACGGGCGACGGGAAGGCGGAGGTGCTCGTGTGGGGCCGCGACACGACGGGCGCCACGCTCCTGCGTGTCACTCCACGATGAACTGACCGCTCCAGGCGTGGCCGTCCTCGCAGGAGATGTCGAGCGTGACGGGCTCGCCGCCCGTGGCGGCGACCGCGTAGGTCTGGAACGTGCGCTTCGCGACGTCGTTGGAGAGCGCGGAGTAGGTGCCGGGCTCGCTCGGGTCGATCGACTCGGGGTGGACGAGGTCGCAGCCGGTTTGCTCGTCGGTGACCTCGACCGACACCGCGGCCCAGGGCTTGGCGTGGTCGAGCTCGAGGAGCCAGGTGCCGCAGTCGGTGTCCCAGTCGAGGACCTCGCCGGACGCGGGCGTCGCGTCCTCGGGGTAGCTCTCGCAGTGGGCGTCGTCGTCGGGCCCGGCGCAGGCGATCAGCAGCGTCCAGAACATCGGCGCAGTCTACCGCGCGACGTCGCGGCTCATGAGCTGGCTGCCCACGTAGAGCGCGGCGATCGCGCCGGCGAGCCCCACCGCCGCGACGGCGACCTGCACGGCGGCGCCTTGCGGGACGAGCCCGTTGAGCAACACCCCGCACACGACGGTGGAGCCGGTCACGACGAACACGACGCCCTGCTGCGCGGTGCGCACGTCGCGCGCCCACGACGACACGATGGCGCAGAGCGTCGCCACGAAGAGCGTCCACGCGGGCCCGCCGAGCAGGAAGGCGGCGAGCCAGCCGGGCGCGGGCGGGAGCCGGTCGGCGTAGGGCGCCGCGACGTCGAGCCGCCCGATGACCGCGCCGACGAGGCCGTTGCCGAGCAGCGAGAGCGAGAGCGGGAGCGCGACGGCGCCGAGCACCTTGCCGGCGAGCAGCTGGGCGCGGCGCACCGGGGCGAGCAGCAGGAAGGGCAGGGTGCCGCACTGGCGATCGTGCAGGACCCCGTGCCCGGCGAGCATCCCCGCGATGCCCAGCACCTGCATGAACGTGAGGAAGTTGAACGCGGCGACGCCGGAGCCGGCGATGGCCTCGACCGACATGCCGCCGCGCACCCCCGCCGTCTCGAGGTTGCGGGCGAGGAGCGCGACGCGCTCGGGGTCCTTCGCGATGTGGTCGAGCTGGACGAGGATGAAGGCGATCATCCCGCCGATCGCCCCGTAGAGCGTGGCGACGGTGCCGACCATGCCGCGCTGGCGCGTCTGCTCGAGGACCTCGCGCGCGGCGATGACGAGGACCGTCCTCACCCCTCCTCCAGGAGCCCGCGGTAGTGATCGAACAGGCGCCCGCGGTCCGGCGCGCGGCGGGGCCCCGCGAAGGTCTCGACCGCGAGCAGGCGGCGGCGCAGGACCGCCACGCGGTCGCACATCGCCTCGGCGGCGGGGAGGTCGTGGGTGGCGATCACCACCGCCATGCCCTCCGCCGCGACCTCGCGCAGCGCGTGGTGGAGGGCGTCGGCCGAGATGGGGTCGAGGTTGCTCGTGGGCTCGTCGAGCAGCAGCACCTTCGGCCGGCCGAGGAGCGCGCGCACGAGCGAGAGCTTCTGCCGCATGCCGCTCGACCAGGCGCCGATCGGGCGGTCGAGCGCGCCGGCGAGCCCGAGCCGCGCGACGTGCGGCTCGGCGCGGCGCTCCACCTCGGCGCGGCGGAGCCCGAAGAGGCCCCCGAAGAAGCGCAGGTTCTCCCATCCCGAGAGCAGCGGGTAGAGCCCCTGCTCCGCGGTGATCAGGCCGACGGTGCCCGTGTGCGTGAGCGCGAGATCGTGCGCGACGACGCCGTCCACGCGCACCACGCCCGCGCTGGGCCGGAGCAGCCCCGCGAAGAGCAGGAGCAGCGTGCTCTTGCCGCCGCCGTTCGGCCCGATGAGCCCGAGCACCTCACCCCGGCGCACGTCCATCGTGACGCCGTCCACGACGGGCTCGCCGCCGAAGCGCCGCACGAGCCCCTCGGCCACGATCGCCGGTCCGTCCGTCACCGCTCGACTCTACCCCGTCGAGCGGGACGCTACAGCCACTCGAACCGGACGGCCCCCCCGAGCGCGACATTCCACGTCGCGAGGCGGGCCGGGATGCGGGCCTGGGCCACGAGGCTCCGCGCCGTGTCGAGGGCCTCCGACGGCACCATCAGCCAGAACGTCGCGCCCATCGCGCGGGCCGCCTGGCCGAGCTGCTCCCACGCGTGCCGGGCGTCGTCGGCCTGCAGATCGCGCAGCTCCGCCACGCGGAACAGGTGCACCACCCGGTGCCGCCGCGTGACCGTGAGGTCGGGCGTCGCCCGCGACTCCACCGGCTTCGCCGGGCCCGCCGGCGTGTCGACGGCGTACTCGGGATCGTCCCGGTACGCCCGCGCAAGCTGATCGATCACGAGGGATCGTCGCGACACGAGATCCCGCGAATGCATCACCATGGGCCGTCCTCCTCGAGAAGACAAGGGCCCCGGGGCCGAACCATTACGGCCCCGGGGCCGCCGGCGCTAACGGACACACTCGGGGGGATGGGGCGGAAGGGGAGGGAGCGGGTCCTGCGCCGGAACGTTGAGATACGCGTGCAGCCAGTCGTTCAGCTTCTGCGTGTGGATCGCGAAGTCCTGCGACGTGGGCTGCTGGAGGGAGTGGCACCACATCTCGTGGGCCGGGGGCGGGTAGTTCGCCTGGAGGTAGGCGAACGACGGGTGGTCGGGGCGGATGTCCTGGGCCCACTGCAACGTGCTGGTGCGCCAGTGGCGGCTCGAGAACTCCTCCGTCCAGTCCCAGTCGCCCGCGAGCGCGGAGGCGGGGGCGAGGAGGCCGGCGGCGACGATGAGGTTGCGGATCCCCGACATGGTGTTTCCTTCTCCCGCGCCCCATTGAGCAACCGTCGTGCCACCTCGGGCCCTACCCCGCGCCCGAGCAATTCCCATAATTTACGACTTACGCCCCGCCGGAAAATTGACCGTAGGAAATTTCCGTGATGGAAATTTCCTTCGGTCAGGAAATTTTCCCCCGTGGAGCCCGGGACCCGATTCCGCCTGAAGCGCACCCTCGCGACCGGGGGGCAGGGGCACGCGCGCCTCGCGAAGGACCGTGCGCTCGACGAGACGTGTGTGCTCAAGCTCGCGCCCGCCGGGTCCGAGGACGCGGAGGCGCTCCGCCGCGAGGCCGTCGCGCTCGCCGACCTCGCCCACCCGCGCCTCGTCCAGCTCGTCTGCCGCGTGGAGGACACGCGCTTCGGCAAGGACGACACGCGCCTCACCGGGTTCGCGACGCGCTGGGTCGACGGCCGGCCCCTCCAGGAGGAGCTCGCGCAGAAGCCCCTCGCGGCGGTGCTCGACGCCTTCGGGCAGCTGGTGGACGCCACGGCGTACCTCCACCGCTGCGGGCTCCTCCACCTCGACCTCAAACCGGAGAACGCGATCTTCGGCGAGCAGGGCGTCGTGCTGCTCGACCTCGGGTCCGCGCTGCCGGCGGACACGCTGGCCGGCGAGGCGGGGGGCACCGTCGGCTACGCCGCCCCGGAGGTCCACGCGGGCGAGGCCGCGTCGCCGTCGGCCGACGTCTACAGCCTCGGCGCCGTCCTGTACGAGCTGCTCACGGGCGAGCGCGTGGCGCCGGCCGGCGAGCCCCGGCCGGGGGCACGGCGCGACGACTGGATCCGCGTGCGGGCCCTGCGCCCCGAAGTCCCGAGGGACGTGGCGCGGCTGTGCGAGGACATGCTCTCCGCCGACCCCGCCGGTCGCCCGGCCTCCGCCCGCGAGGTCGCCGCGCGCCTCGAGGCCGCGGGCTTCCCGGTCCGCCTGCACGCCGGCGCTCCGCGGCTCGCCGGCCGCGCTTCGGAGCGGGCGAAGCTGGCGTCGGTGCTGGACGGGCCGCCCGCGCTCGTCGCGCTCGTGGGCGGCACGGGCAGCGGGCGCTCGCGCCTCGTCCGCCACGTGCTGCTCGCCGATCCGGCTCGCGCCACCCCGCTCGTCGACCTCACGCTGGCCGCCTCGCCCGTGAAGGCCGTCCAGGAGGTGCTCGCCCACCCCGTGCCAGCGGCGCGGTCGCCCCGGCCGCTCGTGTGGCTCGGCCGCCGCGAGCAACACGACGGCGCCACGCGCGCGGCGCTCGACGCCCGCGTGCCCGCGCTGGTGGAGGCGGGCTTCCACGTGGCGTGGGCGAGCCCCGCGACCCTGCTCGGGGCCGTGGAGGTGCGGCTCGCCCCGCTGGACGACGACGCCGTCGCCGAGGTGGGGCGCTCCTTCGGCGTGGCCGAGCCCGCGGCGCTGCAGGCGGCGACCCGCCGGTCGGGCGCCTGGCCGGGGCTCCTCCTGCGCGCCCTGAACGCGGACGACGCGCCGCCCGCCCCCCTCGGGGCCGCGGCGGTGGCGGCGGCGGCCACGCTCGGGACCCTGCCCCCCGGACTGCCCGCCACCGTGCTGGACGCCCTGCCCCCCGCGCTGGCCGAGGCGGTGCCCGGGCTCGTGGACGCGCGCGCCGCGTGGTGGGGGGCCGACGGCCGGCTGTGGCTCCGCGACCCGGCGCCCGACGCGGCGGTCAGCCCGGCGCTCGTGCCGGTCGTGGAGTCGCTCCTCCGCGGCGACGCCGGGCTCGTCGACGACCTCTGGTCGGGGCTCGCCGCCGTGCGGATCGGGGACCTCGCGGAGGCGCGCCGGCGCCTCGACGCCGCGGTCGCGGCCCGCACCGACCGCACGCCCGAGCTGACGCTGCTCGCCCGCGAGGTCGCCGCCGCCGACGACCCCGTCGCCCGCGGCGTGCTCGCCCGCCTCACGCTCCAGGCCGGCGACGCGAAGACCGTGCTCGCCCTGCTCGGCTCGGTGGCGCGGACGCCCGAGGAGGAGGTCCTGTACGTCCAGGCGCTGCGCCTCGCCGGGCGCGTCGCCGAGGCCGAGTCCATCGCTCTCCAGAGTCTCAAGGAGGGCGGGCCGGTCGCCCTCTGGCTCGAGGTCTCTCGCTGCCGCCGCGAGCGCAGCGACCCCGAAGGCGCCGAGGAGGCGTGCGCGCGCGCGGACGCGGACCCCGTGCTCGCGGCAGGAGACGCCCTCACGTTCGCGCTCGCGCTCGCGGCGGACCGGGTGGACCGCGGCGAAACGCCGGCCAACCTCCCGGAGCTACTCCGGCGCGTCGACGAACGCGTCGACCGCGTCGACTCCGCCACGCTCTCGGCCGCCGCGCGCATGCGCATGCGGCGGGGCGAGTTCGAGCGGGCCCAGCGGCTCCTCTCCCGCGCGGCGCATCTCGCCGATCAGGAGCACGACAACCGCCGCGCCGCCGGCATCCGGCTGAACCTCGCGAACGCGCTCTCGAGCCTCGGCCGCGCCGACGAGGCGCGCGCCACCTACGAGGCCGCGCTCAAGGTCGCCCAGTCGGCCGGGCTCGCGGGCCTCCTCCCGCCGATCCACTACGCCCTCGCCGACCTCGACCTCCGGGCCGGACGGCTCCCTTCCGCGACGGCGCACCTGTCGTCGCTCGAGCGGCTCGTCGAGGGCGTGGGCCCCGCCGAGGCCCACGCCCGCGCCGCCCTGCTGCGCGCGCGGGTCCTCTACGAGTCGGGCGACGTCGCCGCGGCGCGGGAGGTCTTCCGGGCGCTCGACCCCGCGGCGCACACCGGCATCTCGCGGACCAAGTACGAGATCCTGCGCGCCCGCTTCCTGCTCGACGACGGGCGCCCCCGCGAGGCGCTCGAGGTGCTCGAGGGGGCCCCGCGCCCGGCCGAGCCCTGGGAGCTCGCCCCGCTCGAGCTCGCCGTCGCGCGCGCCCACCTCGCCGTCGCCCGCGCGCAGCTCGCCCACACGCGCACACTCGTCCCCGAGCGCCCCGAGAACGCGCTCAAGCAGGAGTGCGGCCGGATCCTGCTCGCGGCCGCGGGCGAGGACCTCGACCCCGAGACCTTCACCGACCGGCGCGCCGACCTCGAGCGCGCGGCGACGTGGCTCGCCGGCGAGCCGGCCGCCCGCGCCGCCTCGCTGCGCGACCGCCTGCTCGACGCCCCGGCCGCCCGCTTCTCCGGGATCGTCGACCTCGCCGAGGCCGTGGGCGACCCGGACGAGTTCCCCCGCGCCGTCGCCCGCATCGTGTCCGAGGCGCTCGGCGCCCACCGCGTGCTCATCTGGGCGAAGATGGGGTTCGGCGACGTCGCCGTCTGGAACGAGCTCTCCGGCGCCCCCACCGCCCGCATCGTCGAGGACGTGAAGCTCCGCATCCGCGACGCCCACTCGGTGTGGACCTCGGGCGACGCCTTCGCCGACCCGGCGCTGTCGCGGTCCGTGACGGTCCAGACCTTCCGCGTGCGCAGCCTGCTCGCCGTGGCGATCCCGCGGGGCGACCAGTGCATCGGCGCCCTGTACGTCGACGACCTGTACCGCGCGAACCGCTTCGGCGAGCGCGAGCTGAACCTCTTGCGCCGCCTCGCCCGCGCGGTCGGCCAGCTGCTCCCCCTCGTGCAACACGCGGAGATCATCCGCGCGCTTCCCGAGCCCCGCGAGATCCTCGGCGTGCTCCTCTCCGACCCGCGCGACATCAAGGACTTCGAGCGGAGCATCCAGATGCTCCGCGGTCGCGAGCAGGTGAACGTGTTGATCACGGGCCCCACCGGCGCCGGCAAGACCTGGCTCGCCGAGCGCCTCGCGAAGGAGGTGCTGGGCGTCCGCGACATCGAGACCATCGTGCTCCACGACGGCAACCCCGACTTCCTCCAGTCGAGCCTCGCCGGGCAGAAGCGCGGCGAGTTCACCGGCGCGCTGGATGCCGAGGGCGCGCTGCGGCGGGCGATGGACGGCAACAAGGCCCTGTTCCTCGACGAGGTCCAGAACCTCGACAAGCGCGGGCAGCAGATCCTGCTCCCCCTGCTCGACAACGTGCGGAAGTTCAGCGGGCTCACGGGCTCGACCACCCAGCTCGCGAAGCCGCTCCACGTCATCCTCGGGACGAACGTGGACGTCGGGTACGGCCGGTGGCAGAACCACTTCCGCCACGACCTCTGGTACCGCATGAGCCAGGTCCAGATCGCGCTGCCCCCGCTGCGCCAGCGCGGACGCGCGGCCGTCTACCACTACCTCGACCGCATCCTCGCCCAGAAGAAGTTCCCGCCGCCCGAGGAGATCTTCGACGCCCGCGCGCGCGCCCACCTCACGGGCCTGCCCTGGTACGGCAACCTCCGCCAGCTGGCGAAGTTCGCGGAGGACGCGGGCATCCTCTACCGCTCCACCGGCACGGTCCTGTCGATGGAGGACCTCGGCGGGCTGTTGCCGAACGAGCCCCCGCCCGCCGAGGAGCCCGTCGGCGCCGCGCCGCTGCTCGTGTCAGCCCGCGAGACCGTCGACCGCTTCACGCTCCGCGAGGTGCTCGCCCGCCACGCGTACCGCCAGAACGGCGCGGCCGCGGAGCTCGGGCTGACGCCCTCCGGGCTGCACAAGCTGATCAAGCGCGCGGGCCTCCTCGCCGAGGTCAAGCGCCTGCGCGCCGAGCAGAAGGGCCGCCGCCCGGACGGGTCCGCGCCGGGCGCGCAGGAGGCCGGGGGGCGCGTGGTATAAGGCCCGTCCTCGGAGGCAGCCGTGCGGGTCCGCAGCATCGTCGCCCCCCTCCTCGCCCTCGCCGTGGTGGGAGGCCTGTTCTCCTTCGGCTGCCCGGCGGACGGACCGCCCCCGCCGTCGGACGAGGGGCCGCGCGACACGCTGGTCATCGGCGCCACCGCCGACGCGAAGGACCTGCTCCCGCCCGTGTACCAGCAGGCCGCGGACGCCCACGTCATCGAGGCGATCTTCATGGACCCCCTCGACGGCGACTTCGACTGCGCCGTCCAGTACCGGCCGGAGCTCGCGAAGAGCTGGACCTGGGACGAGAGCGGGAAGGTGCTGTCCGTCGAGCTGCGCGACGATCTGACCTGGTACGACGGGACGAAGGTGACGGCGAAGGACCTCGCGTTCGCGTACGAGCTCGTCGCCGACGACGCCGTGGCCAGCCCCCGCAAGCCCTACGTGGCCCGGATGGACCCGAACGCCCGCCCCAAGGTGATCGACGACTTCCACGTCGAGTGGCACTTCACCGAGGTCTACGACCGCCCGACCATGCTCGCGCACACGTCGCACCCGCCGGTCCCGAAGCACCTGCTCGAGAAGGCCGATCGCGCGTCGCTGCGCACGCACGCGCTGAACACCGGGATCCCCGTCGCGAACGGGCCCTGGAAGGTGACCGCGCGGGAGAAGAACGTGAAGCTCGTGCTCGAGCCCAACGAGAAGTACACGGGCCCGCCCGAGCGCAAGCCGAAGCTCCGCCGCGTCGTGTTCAAGACGCTCCCCGAGTACGCCACGCGCATCGTCGAGCTCGAGAACGGGAGCGTCGATCTCGTCGAGAACCTCCTCGTCGCGGACGCCGACTCGCTCGCGCAGGAGCACCCGGAGATCCGCCTGCACCGCCGGGGCTGGCGCTCGATGGACTACGTCGCCTGGAACAACATCGACCCGAACGACTACAAGGCCCAGTCCGCGACCACCCCCCAGCCGAAGATCACCGGCCTGAAGCCCCACCCCCTCTTCGGCGACCGAGAGGTCCGCCGCGCGCTCGCCGGCGCGGTCGACGTCGACAAGCTCATCCGCGACCTCCTCACCTCGAAGGTGACCGGCGAGGTCTACGGCCGCCCGGCGATCGGGTCGATCACCCCCGCGCTCTGCGGCATGCACAACGACACCATCCAGCGCATCCCCTTCGACCCCGCCGCCGCGAGGGCCCGCCTCGCCGAGCTCGGCTGGACCGACACCAACGGCGACGGCGTGCTCGACAAGGACGGCGTGCCCTTCCGCTTCACGATGATCACCAACAGCGGCAACGAGCGCCGGGCGCAGGCCTCCGTGATCGTGCAGGCGAACCTGAAGGAGGTCGGCGTCGACGTCCAGATCGAGAAGCTGGAGTCGGGCACGTTCTTCGACCGTCTGCGCAAGAAGGACTTCGACGCCGCGCTCTCGGGCTGGTCCGCCGCGCTCTTCATCGACCCGTCCAGCACCTGGGGCGAGGACAGCGTCTTCAACTTCACGAGCTACCACAACCCCGCGGTGAGCGCGCTCATCGAGCGGGGCCTCCGCGAGCCCGACCCCGAGAAGGCGAAGCCGATCTGGCACGAGCTCCAGCAGGTCGTCTACGACGACCAGCCGTACGACTTCCTCTACTGGCTGGACGAGATCGTGGCCGTGCACTCCCGCTTCGAGAACGTGAAGATCGACGTCCTCGCGCCCTACCGGGACCTCTGGGCGTGGTCCGTGCCCCCCGACAAAGTGAAGTACAAGCAGTAGCCCGTGCTCGCCTACCTCGTCCGCAAGCTCCTGCTCGCGGTGCCGCTGGTCGTCGGCGTGCTCCTGCTGCTCTTCCTGCTGGTGGAGCTGTCCCCGGGCGACGCCTGCGACGCCTACGTCAACCCGGAGATGCCGCCGGAGACCATCGAGCGGATCCGCGCGACGTTCGGCTGCGATCTGCCCGTGGTCGAGCGCTTCCTGCGCACGGTGACGAGCCTCGCGTCGCTCGACCTCGGGGTGTCGACCTACCACAACCGGCCGGTGTCCGAGATCCTGCTCGAGGCCGCCCCGAACACGCTGCTCCTGTCGCTCGTCACCATCGTCGTCGCGATGGGGTTCGGCTGCGCGGTCGGCATCGTGCAGGCGCTGCGCCACCGGCGCTTCGAGGACACCGCGCTGTCCGTCGTGACGCTGCTCTTCTACTCGACGCCCCACTTCTGGCTGGCGTTGATGCTCATCCTGCTGTTCACGCCGGCGTTGCCGAGCTCCGGGATGATCGACCCCGTCACGTACGACTTCATGTCGGGGACGGAGAAGCTCGTCGACCGGCTCGCCCACCTCGTGCTCCCGGGCCTCGCGATGGGCATCGCGTCGGCGGCGGGCGACGCCCGGTACATGCGCTCGAGCATGCTCGAGGTGCTGCAGCAGGACTACGTGCGCACGGCGCGCGCGAAGGGCCTCCCGGAGCACCGGGTCGTGCTCAAGCACGCGCTGCGCAACGCGCTCCTCCCGATCGTCACGCTGCTCGGGCTGAATCTGCCGGCGCTCTTCTCCGGGGCCGTCCTGATCGAGACCGTGTTCGCATGGCCCGGCATGGGCCGCGTCATCGTCACCGCGATCTTCACGCAGGACGTGCCGCTCCTGACCGGCTGCTTCCTCGTGTTCACGCTGCTCGTCGTCGCCGGCAACCTGCTCGCCGACGTGCTCTACGCGGTCGTCGATCCGCGGATCCGGTACAGCTGATGCGCGCGCGCGACCCGCTCGAGCCCGTCGCCTGGGTCGCGCTCGCCGGCGTGCTGGCGTGGGCGGCGTGGGGGGCCCTCGGGCGCGCGGGCGAGCTCCTCGCGAGCCAGGAGCGGACGCACGCCGCGATCGCGCTCGTCGCCTGGCCCCTCCTGCTCGGCGGGCTCGCCCTCCGGGTGCGGTCGGTCCTCCGTCCGGGGCCCGCCCGCGAGAGCGCGTGGGAGGACCTGCGGCGCCAGTTCGCCAAGAGCCGCGCCGCGACGGCCGGGCTCATGGCCGCCGGCGTGCTCGCCGCCCTCGCCGTCGAGGCGCCGTTCATCGCGCCGTTCGACTGGAGCACGATCGACGTCGGCCCGCAGCGCCTGCCCCCCTCGCCCGGGCACTGGTTCGGGACCGACGAGTTCGGCCGCGACGTGTTCTCCCGCTGCCTCTACGGCGCGCGCATCTCGCTGACGGTCGGGTTCGTCGCCGTCTCCATCTCGGCGACGGTGGGCACCGTCGTGGGCGCGTGCGCCGGCTACTTCGGGGGGTGGATCGACCGCGGGCTCATGTTCCTCACCGACCTGTTGCTCGCGCTGCCGCGGCTCGTCCTCCTCCTCGCGGTGCTCGGGCTCTTCCGCTTCGAGGGGCCCCAGCGCGTGTACTTCATCGTCGCGATGCTCGGCGCGACCGGCTGGATGGGCGTCGCCCGCATCGTGCGCGCCCAGATCCTCTCGCTGAAGGAGCAGGACTTCGTCGCCGCCGCCGTGTCGCTCGGCCTGCCCCCCGCCCGCGTGCTCGGCCGCCACCTGATCCCCAACGCGCTCGCCCCCGTCATCGTGTACGCCTCGCTCGCGCTGGGGAGCACCATCCTCACCGAGGCGTCGCTCTCGTTCCTCGGGCTCGGCGTGCCGCCGCCCACCCCCACCTGGGGCGTGATGGTGACCGACGCGAAGCAGTACCTCACCTCCGCGCCGTGGATCGCCGTGTTCCCGGGGCTCCTCATCCTCTGGGCCGTGATGTGCTTCAACCTCGTCGGCGACGGCCTCCGCGACGCGCTCGACCCGAAGCTGCGAGGGCGCGCGTGAGCCTGCTCGAGGTCGACGACCTCCGCGTGAGCTTCCGCGGCGACGCCGGGCCGGTCGAGGCCGTGCGCGGCATCGCGCTCTCCGTCGAGGAGGGGCGCACGCTGGGCCTCGTCGGCGAGTCGGGGTCGGGCAAGAGCGTCACGTCGCTCGCGATCCTGCGGCTCCTGCCCGCCGTCGGCGCGGAGACGTCCGGGCGCGTCGCGTTCCTCGGGAAGGACCTCGTCGCCGCGAGCGCCGGCGAGGTGCGCGCGATGCGCGGCGACGACCTCGCGATGATCTTCCAGGAGCCGATGTCGTCGCTGAACCCGGTCTACACGGTCGGGGACCAGGTCGCCGAGGCCATCGTCGAGCACGAGCGCGTGCCGATGGCCGAGGCGATGCGGCGGACGGTCGCCCTGTTCGAGGAGGTCGGGATCTCCGACCCGCCCGGCTACGTCTCGAAGTACCCCCACCAGCTCTCGGGCGGCGAGAAGCAGCGCGTCATGATCGCGATGGCGCTCTCGTGCGACCCCCGCCTGCTCGTCGCCGACGAGCCCACGACCGCGCTCGACGTCACCATCCAGGCGCAGATCCTGCAGCTGTTGCGCCGCCTGCGCGACCAGCGCGGGATGGCGATGCTCTTCATCACCCACGACCTCGGCGTCATCGCGGAGATCGCCGACGACGTCGCGGTGATGTACCGCGGGCGCATCGTCGAGACGGGCCCCGTGGAGCAGGTCTTCCGCGCGCCCGCCCACCCCTACACGCGCGGCCTGATCGCCTGCCGGCCCGACCCCGAGCGGGACTGGCGGCGGCTGCCCACGGTCGCCGAATTCATGCGCGTGGACGGCGACCGCGTCGAGCCGATCGAGCTCTCGCCCGAGCGGATCGAGGTCCTCACCCACACCGGGCGCGGCCCCCGCCCCGAGATCGAGGGCGAGCCGCTGCTCGAGGTGACCGACCTCGCGGTGTGGTTCCCGATCCGGAAGGGCGTGCTCCAGCGCGTGGTGGGCCACAAGAAGGCGGTCGACGGCGTGAGCTTCCGCGTCGGGCGCGGCCAGACGCTCGGGCTCGTCGGCGAGTCCGGGTGCGGCAAGACGACCACGGGGCGCGCGATCCTGCGGCTGGTCGAGCCCACCGCCGGGCGCGTGCGCTTCCGCGGGCGCGACTGGCTCGCCGTCCGCGGCGAGGAGCTGCGCGGGCTGCGTCGCCACGTCCAGATCGTGTTCCAGGACCCCTACTCGTCGCTGAACCCGCGGCTCACCGTCGAGCAGGCGCTCACCGAGCCGATGGCGGTGCACGGCCTCGGCGCCGGCCCGGACGAGCGCCGGGACCGCGCCGCCGCCCTGCTCGCCGAGGTGGGGCTCTCGGGCGACCACCTGTCGCGCTACCCGCACGAGTTCTCGGGCGGCCAGCGCCAGCGCATCGTCATCGCCCGCGCGCTCGCGGTCGAGCCCGAGCTGCTCGTGTGCGACGAGTCGGTCAGCGCGCTCGACGTCTCGGTGCAGGCGCAGGTGCTCAACCTGCTGAAGGACCTGCAGGATCGGCGCGGCCTCACCTACGTCTTCGTGAGCCACGACCTGTCCGTCGTGAAGTTCATGTCCGACACGATGGCGGTCATGAAGGACGGGAAGATCGTCGAGATGGGCGCGGCGGCGGAGATCTGGGCGGCCCCCCGCGAGGCCTACACGCGCAACCTCGTCGCCGCGATACCGAAGGGACTGCGATGATCTGGGACTGGATCGAGAAGCTCGCCCGCGCCGTCGCGATCCTCGCCGTGGCCTGGCTCGCCGGCGGCTGGATCCGGGGGCCCCTCGCCCGCGTGCTGGAGGGGCGGATCGACCCCACGATCCGGGTGTTCCTCGTCGGGGCGCTCACGCCCTTGCTCCTCGCGCTCGCCCTGCCGGCGGCGCTCGATCAGCTCGGCGTGTCGGTCACGTCGATCATCGCGCTCCTGTCCACCGCGGGGCTCGCCATCGCGCTGGCGCTGAAGGAGTCGCTGTCGAACGTGGCCTCCGGCGCGCTGATCCTCACGACGCGGCCCTTCCGGGTGGGCGACTCCGTGACGGTCGCGGGCGTCACCGGGCGCGTCCGGCGCATCGGCGTGCTGACCACCGAGGTGGACGCCGACGACGGGCGCCGCGTCAACGTCACCAACGACAAGGTGCTCACCGCGCCGATGGAGCTGCACGCGGCCGAGGGGCGCGTCCGCGTCGAGGTCATGGTGCGCATGCCGCGCCGGGCGATCCACGCGGGCCTGCTCGATCGGATCCGGCGCGTCACCGCGTCCATCCCGCACGCCGAGCCGCGCGCGGACGCGGTGGTCCCGATGGAATTCGAGGGCGACCTCGCCCGCTTCGCCGTACGCGTGTGGGCGGAGACCGGTCACGTGTCCGATGCGCGGGCCGCCCTGTTCCTCGCCCTCAACGAGGCGATCCCCTCGACACCCGACACATAGCCGTTAGAAACGGCCCGCCTTCCCGGAGTCGTGATGGCGTCCGCCAGCTTCAAGTCCGTCGTCGAGATGTTCCACCACCGCGTCCGGTCCACCCCGGACACCGACGCGATGTACTTCCGCAAGGACGGCGGCTGGTCGACGATCCAGTGGAAGGAGGTGGGCCTCCGCGCGCGCAACATCGCGTGCGGGCTCCGGGCGATCGGCATCCAGCACGAGGAGCGCTGCGCCATCCTCTCCGGCACGCGCATGGAGTGGGTGCTCGCCGACATGGGCACGCTCGCGGCCGGCGCGGCCGTCACCACGATCTACCCGTCGAACACCCCCGAGGAATGCGAGTACATCCTCAACGACTCGGGCAGCCGCATCGTCTTCGCCGAGAACGCGAAGCAGGTCGCGAAGCTGGTCGCCGAGCGGGCGAAGCTCGGCAACGTCGTGCGCGTCGTCGTCTTCGACGGCGAGGCCGGCGCGGACGGCTGGGTCGTCACGCTCGCCGAGCTCGAGAAGCAGGGCGAGGCCTGGGACAAGGCCAACCCGGGCGAGTACGACCGCGTCGCCGACGGCGTCGGCTCGAAGGACCTCGCGACGCTGATCTACACGTCGGGCACCACGGGCAAGCCGAAGGGCGTCATGCTGACGCACGACTGCTGGGTGTTCGAGGGCGAGGCCATCGACTCGCTCGGCATCATCACGCCCGCGGACAAGCAGTACCTGTTCCTCCCGCTCGCGCACAGCTTCGCGAAGGTGCTCGAGATCGCCTTCATCCGCATCGGCGTGCCCACCGCGATCGACGGTGACATCGACACGCTCGTCGACAACCTCGGCGTGCAGAAGCCCACCTACATGGGCGCGGTGCCCCGCATCTTCGAGAAGGTCTACAACAAGGTCGTGACGAACGCCCGCGAGGCGGGCGGCATGAAGCTCAAGATCTTCACGTGGGCGATCGGCGTCGGCAAAGAGGTCAGCGCGCTGCGGCAGAAGGGACAGGAGCCGGGCGGCTGGCTCGCGCTGAAGGCCTCCATCGCCGACAAGCTCGTCTTCTCCAAGCTCAAGGCGCGTTTCGGCGGCCGCATCCGCTTCTTCATCTCGGGCGGCGCGCCGCTCTCGCGCGAGATCGCCGAGTTCTTCCACGCCTCCGACATCCTCGTGCTCGAGGGCTACGGCCTCACCGAGTCCAGCGCGGCGAGCTTCGTCAACACGCCCGAGAAGTTCCGCTTCGGCAGCGTCGGCCCCGCCGTGCCCGGCGTGAAGGTCAAGATCGCCGAGGACGGCGAGATCCTCATCCACGGCCGCGGCATCATGCAGGGCTACTACAACCTGCCCGAGGCCACCGCCGAGGCGCTCGACGCCGAGGGCTGGCTCCACACCGGCGACATCGGGCACCTCGAGGACGGGCTGCTCAAGATCACGGACCGCAAGAAGGACCTGATCAAGACCTCGGGCGGCAAGTACGTCGCGCCGCAGAGCATCGAGAACAAGCTGAAGGCGCGCAGCACGCTCATCAGCCAGGTGCTCGTCCACGGCGACAACCGCAACTACTGCAGCGCGCTCATCACGATCAACGAGGAGAACGCTCGCACGCTCGTCACGCAGACCGGCGGCAACGCCGGGAGCTACGCCGAGCTCGCGAAGAGCCCCGCCGTCCACGACGCGATCGCGAAGACCATCGAGGAGGTCAACAAGGAGCTCGCCTCCTACGAGACCATCAAGAAGTTCGCGCTGCTCGAGAAGGATCTCTCGCAGGAGGACGGCGACATGACGCCGACGCTGAAGATCAAGCGCAAGGTCGTCGAGAAGAAGTACAAGGACATTCTCGACAAGTTCTACGAGGGCGCGCTGGCCGCGATGTGATCGGGGCTATGATCCCGTCATGACCGAGGCGCGGCGCAAGGCGACGTACGAAGACCTGCTGAAGCTCCCCGACCACGTCGTCGGGGAGATCGTGAACGGCGAGCTCGTCGTGAGCCCGCGGCCCGCGGCTCGCCACGCGAAGTCGGCGACACGCATGGCCGCGTCCTTGCGCGACTTCGACGGAGACGAGCCTCCCGGCGGCTGGTGGCTCCTCCTCGAGCCGGAGCTCCACTTCGACGAGGACGTCGTCGTGCCCGACCTCGCCGGCTGGCGACGCGAGCGGATGCCCGAGATGCCGGACGTACCGGCGTTCACGTTGGCCCCGGACTGGATCTGCGAGGTCCTCTCCCCCCGCAACACGCGCCACGATCGCATCGCGAAGATGGAGGTCTACCTCCGCGAGGAGGTCGGCCACGCCTGGCTCGTCGACCCGATCGCGGAGACGCTCGAGGTCTACCGCCGGCACGGGGGCGCGTGGTTGCAGATCGGCCGGCACGCCGGCGACGCGAAGGTCCGCGCCGAGCCCTTCGAGGTCGAGGAGATCGACATCGGGCGGTGGTGGCTGCGCGCCCGCTGAGCGCATAGGACGCGCCGCCCATGTCGTCGTCGCGTATCCCCGGCTTCTACCAGCTGCCGCCCGCCGAGCGGCTCGCCGCGGTGGCCGCGCGCGCGGACCTGCGCGAGGAGCACGTCGGGGCCTGGTCGCCGGGGGCGCTGCCGCTCGCGCGCGCCGACGCGCTGATCGAGAACGTCATCGGCGTCTTCGAACTCCCCTGCGGGGTCGCCTGCAACATGCTCGTGGACGGGCGCGATCGGCTGGTGCCGATGGTGGTCGAGGAGCCCAGCGTGGTCGCCGCCGTGTCGAACATGGCGCGGCTCGCGCGGCCCGGCGGTGGCTTCGTCACCGACGTCGACGCCAGCGTGATGATCGGGCAGGTGCAGGTCGTCCGGCCCGACGAGGGCGCGGGCGACCGCCTCCGCGCCGCCATCCCCCGCCTCACCGAGCTCTGCGCGGGCGTCCACGGCCAGCTCGAGGCCCTCGGCGGCGGCGTCCGCGGCATGGAGGTGCGCGAGCTCGTGTACGACGAGCCCGGCTTCGACCCCGAGCCGATGATCGTCCTGCACTTCTTCCTCGACTGTCGCGACGCGATGGGCGCCAACATGGTGAACACGCTCGCGGAGCGGCTCGCCCCGGAGGTGGTGGCGATCACCGGCGGCGAGACGGGGCTACGCATCCTGTCCAACCTCGCGGATCGCCGGCTCGCCCGCGCCCGCGTGCGCCTCTCCCCGGAGCACCTCGGGCCCGACGGCGCCGAGGTCGCCGCGGGGATCGCCGCCGCCTACCGCTTCGCGTACGCCGACCCGTACCGCGCCGCGACGCACAACAAGGGCATCCTCAACGGCATCGACGCGGTCGCCATCGCCACCGGCAACGACTGGCGCGCCATCGAGGCCGGCGCGCACGCGTACGCGGCCCGCAGCGGCCAGTACCGCCCGCTCACGACGTGGCGGATGGACGGCGAGGCCCTCGTCGGTAGGATCGAGCTGCCCATGCAGGTCGGCACCGTCGGCGGCCCCATCCGCGTGCACCCGACCGTGCAGGCGAACCTGCGCATCGCCGGCGTGACCGACGCGCGGGACCTCGCGGGGCTCGTCGCGGCGGTGGGGCTCGCCCAGAACATGGGGGCGCTGCGCGCGCTCGCCACCGAGGGCATCCAGCACGGCCACATGCGCATGCACGCGCGCACCGTCGCGCTCGCCGCGGGGGCCACGCCCGACGAGGTGGCCACGGTCGTCGCGGCGTTGTGCGAGTCGCGCGAGTTCACCACCGCCCGGGCGAGCGAGATCCTCTCGCGGCTGCGGGCGTGACCGCGTCCGGGAGCGCCCCCGGCAAGCTCATCCTCTCGGGCGAGCACGCCGTCGTGTACGGCTTCCGCGCCGTCGCGGCGGCGGTGTCGCTGCGGACGACCGTCACGTTGCGCGAGAGGGTTGGCCCGTCCGGCATCGACGAGAGCGACATCCGCGACGACCGGCTGTGGCCCGCGCTCGCGACGGTCGTGCCGCCGGAGGGAGTCGGCGTCACCATCACGTCGGAATTGCCCGTCGGCTGCGGCATGGGCTCCTCCGCGGCGCTGGCGATCGCCACGCTCCGGGCGATGGCCGCGCGCGAGGGCCGCGACGTCGGCTACGACGAGCTCTTCGAGCGCGCGTTCGCGATCGAGCGCGTGTTCCACGGCACGCCGAGCGGCATCGACCACGCGGTTAGCGCGCTGGACGCGGTCGTCGTGTACCGGAAGGGCTCGCCGCCCGAGCCGATCTCGCTGCCGGCGCCGGTGCGCCTCGTGGTCGCCGACACGGGCTCGCCCGGCGACACCGCGAAGATGGTCGCCGGGGTGCGCGAGCGGAACCCTCGCGCCGCGCTCCGGCGGATCGGCGCCGTCGCCGAGATGGTCGCCGCGCGCCTGCAGCGCGGCGAGGACCCGGGGCCGCTCTTCCACGAGAACCAGCGCCTCCTGCGCGCGATCGGCGTGAGCACGCCCGCGCTCGACCACGTGTGCGCGGTCATGGAGGCGGCGGGGTCGAGCGGCGCGAAGCTCGCCGGCGCGGGCGGCGGCGGCGTCGCCGTCGCGGTCGTCACCGAGGCGAACGTGTCGGCGGTGCGGGCGGCTGCCGCGCAGGCGGGCTGCCGCGTGTTCGAGGTCGTGGTAGGCGGAGGGCCTTCCCCGGAGGTCCCTTGAAGTTCTACTGGAAGTCGACGTGAACGACCTGCCGTGACGCACGCGGTCGCGTGCGCGAGCTCCTCCCCGGCATCGAGGAGCGCAACTACGCCAAAGAGCCCCTGACCGCCGCGGAGATCGAGGCGATCGTCACCGCCGCGGGCGGCGTCGCGCCGGTGCTCAACACCCGGCACGAGGTCGCGAAGGCGCGTGGCTGGGCCACGAAGCCGCCGTCGGCGAAGGAGTTCGTCGCCGCCGCCGTCGGCGAGCCGAACCTGCTGCGGCGCCCGATCGTGGTGAAGGACGGCCGCGTGGTGGTGGGCAAGGACGAGGCCGGCTGGAAGTCGCTCGCGTAGTGCCTACGTTCCCCCGAAGGGGGGTTCATGGAGCGCGACACGCACCACATCGACGATCCGGAGGGGATGGAGCACGTGCCCGAGTACGACCAGCCGGGGGCGCTGGGCGAGGACGTCGAGAGCCCCGACGACTACGAGGGCGTGTACGACGAGGAGGACACGGGCGGGGGCGACTGAAGGCAGGCTTCGGGCTCCGGGCGTCGGGCTTCAGGCTTCCTGGAGCCCGAAGCGCTCAGGGAGCCGAGAAGTCGGGGTAACACCAAGCCCCTTCGAGCCCCGCGATCCGGAAGCGGAGCCCGCTCTCGCCCTCGACGAGCTGCGCGAACCGCAGCTCGATCGGGAACTGGCCGGTCTCGACCGGGATCGTGTAGCTGCCCACCTCGAGGCCCTCGGCGCCTTCGACGCGCAGCACCTCCTCGCCGTCCACGAGGAGCCACGCGACCGTCTGCGCGCCGAGCACGACCTCCATCGTGTCGCCGCCGGTGACGCGGAGCCACGCGGTCCAGCGCGCCGTGAAGTAGTCGGGGTCGCCGGCGAGCCCCTCGTCGACGGGCCACCAGCTGGCGCCGTGGTCGAGCGAGGTGTCGCGCCGCGAGAAGGCGCGCGTCTCCCACAACGCGGAGTCCTCCGCGCCGTCCGGCACGTCCTCCGGCGGCTCGGAGAGGTTGAAGTACTGCCCGAACCACGCGGCCTCGCACGTGGTCCAGTCGGGCGGGTCGCCGAAGGCGGCGTCGGGGTCGCGCTCGGGAGGGTCGGCCGGCGGGGGCTCCGGCTCCTTCCGGATGGCGAACTCCGAGCACCCGATCAGCGCGACGATCACGGGATCACCGCGCACGAGAGCCACTCGTCCAGCAAGACGCGCTCCTCGTCCGAGGGGCCGCCGCCGGGCGGCATGTCCCGCTGCTCGATCGTCCGCACCCGGATGCGCTCGGACCACGAGACGACGTCGTCGTACGTGTCGAGGTCCACGTGGGTGGGCGCGCCGTTGCGCTGGTCCTCGCGGACGAGCGAGCTGTGGCAGCCGACGCAGTGCTTCGCCATCCAGCCCTTGCCGAAGCCGACATAGTCGAGCGGCGGGTCGCGGTCGCAGGCCCCGCCTCCGGTGTCGCCGCCCGACGTACACGCCAGCACGAGCCAGATCACGCGATCACGGCGTCGAGCACCTGCACCTCGGGCAGGTGCGCCTGCGGGTCGAGCCCGCCCAGCTTCAGGATCGCCGTCCCGAGGTTCTCGCACCCGATCGTGTCGCCGGTGGAGGACGGCTGGCCGGTGCGGAAGTCCACCGCCTGTGCGACCAGCTGGTCGTCCGTGCTCCCGACGACGCGGTTGCCGGCGACCCCGCTGCCCACGAGCAACGCGGAGCCGTAGGGCCAGTGGTCCTTGCCGCCGCCGCCGTTGACGAGCGGCGTGCGCCCGAACTCCGAGAGCGCGACGATCACGACCTCGTCGAGGAGCCACGTCGCGTTGTCGCCCGGCGTCGCCGCGAGGTGGTCCATCAGCGCGTCGAGCGCCTCGTAGAAGGCCTCCTGCTGCGGCGCCTGCTGCGTGACGTCGTCGTGGGTGTCGTAGCCGCCGTCGATCTGGATCATCGCGCAGCGCGACAGGCCGAGGCGGAAGAGCTCGCTCGCCTTGATCGCCTGGTCGAGCACGGTGCGCCCGAGGTCCGAGAGGCCGGCCTCGAAGCGCCGCCCCTCGAGCTCCATCGCGCGCTCGAAGTTCGCCATCAGCCCCTCGGCCCGGGCGCGCCCGAGCCCCGACTGCGCGGCCCCGTACGCGGCGACGCGGCGGTGCACGTAGGCGTCGACGATGCTGTCCGCCGGCGAGGGCGGGACGGGCGCCGCGACGTCGGCGTTGCCGAGGATGCTGCCGTCGATGAGCTCGAGCAACGTGCCGCCGCCCGCGCGCACGACGCTGGAGCCGAGCGTGCCGCCGTAGGACGGACCCGAGAACACGACGTGCGGCAGCGGGTACGCCGCGCGCCCGTTCGCCGCGAGGATCGTCGGCCAGTCCGCGAAGCTCGACGCGGACGTGCCGGTCATCACGAACTGCATCGCCGAGTCGTGGCCGACGCTGTGGGCGTCGATGCCGTTGACGATGCAGGCGCGGCCGCCCCAGCGGCGGAAGAAGCGGCTCGCCCACGGGCGGTCCTCGCCCGCGGTCCAGCGGAGGTTGCCCGCCTCGCCGACGTAGGTGTCGGGGTCCATGTCGACGCCGCCGGTGTCGAAGTGGGGGTCGAGGATCGTGGTGGTGTCCCAGCCGCCGCCCGCGAAGAAGAAGATGAACTTGCGGTCGGGCGCGGCGGCGAACGCGGGCCTCGGACGCACCCCGAGGGCGGCGCCCGCGGCCATGCCGGCGAGGAGATGACGACGTGAGATTCGCATCTTCCACCTCCCTTAGTACAGGATGACGCGCGGATCGCGCAGGACAGCGGTGACGACGGCGGCCCAGGCGGCCGTCGGCGAGGCCTCGACCGACCACACCTCGCGCCAGAGCGTCGCGAGGAGCGCCGGCTCCTCGGCGTCGTCGGCGAGCGGGTAGCCGGTGATCGCGAGGTAGAGGTGCCGGACCTGCGGCTCGAACGTCGCGTCGTCCGGCGTGCTCGCCGACGTGACGTACTTCAGCAGGATCGCGTCGTCGGTGCGCCCCTCGGCGAGGTCATGCTCGGCGACGTGCCGCGCGGCGGCCTGCGCGAGCCGCTCCTGCACGTAGACCAGCCCGAGCGAGGGCGTGTAGGCCGGCGTCGTCACGTACGCGGCGTCCACCCCGCCGGCGAGCACGGGGAGACCGAGGTCGTGGGTGGTCAGGCCGTCGCGGCCGCCGAACGTCCAGCGGTACCCGGTCACGCCCTCGACGACGTCGGCGAGCTGCGCGGGCGACACGATCCGCGCGGTCGCGACGCGACCGGCCTCGTCCTCGCCGGCGAGGTACGCGCGCGACGTCACGATCGACCGCACGAGCGGCGGAATGCGCAGGTCGCCGTCCTCGAACACGTCGCGGTGGGCCTGCAGGTCGGCCCAGTCGGCGTCCTCGTACTCGCGCTGGTGCAGCCCCTCCCACACCGTCCGCGCCGCGCAGGTCGCGAAGCGCGGGTCCTCCGCGATCTCCCACGCGAGCTCGCGCAGGTTCGCGGTGGGGCGCCCGTAGTAGGCGGGCTCCTTGCCGGAGTAGTCGCGCCACGCCTCCTCGTTCTCGGGCCGGTAGGTGACGGCGTCCTCCATCGACATGTCGTCGTCGTAGTGGAAGAAGCCGAAGAGGTTGCCGGCGAGCGGGTCGAGCGTGCTGTGGCAGCTCTGGCAGCTCGACGTCGTCGAGATCGCGTTCTCCGGGTCCTCGGTGAGCAGGTCCACCGCCGCGCGGTCGAGCACGATGGGCCGCGACAGGTAGTCGTCGCAGAGCAACATCTTGCTGATCGCGTTGGCGCGGTGCCGGTTCGCGTTGCCGCCCATCGACGGGTAGCGCTGCCAGATGCCCGTCATCGACAACACGCCCGCCGCGGGCCGCGCGTCCCGCCACGTCGCCGGCTGCCAGCCCGTCGCGCCGTCCGGGTAGTCGAGGCCCCAGAACGCGGCGAGCAGCGGCGTCGCCATCGTGTGCTCGGCGGTGACGACGTAGCTGTACGGGAGGTCGTTCTCGACCGCGTAGGTGACGAGACGCAGCACCTCGTCGCCCACGTCGTCGGCGAGCTCGCCCGCGTCGGCGTCGAGGCCGGCGTCGCCCGGGTCGAAGTAGGTCTCGCCGTCGCGCGTGAGGAAGCGGAGGTTGAAGATCTCGCGCACGCGCCCGAGGAAGCGGGGGTCGGCGAGGTACCGGTCCACGAACTGCTCGTAGAGCGCCGGGCTCGCCTCGATGGCGGCGAGCTCGTCCTCCGAGGGGTGCACGCCGCGCAGGTCGACCGACAGCCGGATCAGCTGCGCCCGGGGTTCCAAGAGGACGAGCCCGTCCGCCGGTTCCTCCTCCGTGGCGCAGGCAAGGAGCCAGACCCACATGGCGACCTCCGTGTCAGAGCGAGTGGAACGAGAAGACGAATTCCTCGATCTCGGGCGGCGCGAGCCGTCCGTCCCACACCACCGAGAGGTCCGGGCAGACCTCCCCCGACTCCACCCCGCGCAAGTACAGCGTCCCGCAGCCGTCGCACTCGTCGTAGGGGGTGTTGGTGGAGCCGGTGTCGCTCGCGTCCTCCGCGTCGCGCGGGAGGAACACGAGGTCGTACCAGTAGGCGTTCTCGTCGCGCAGCGACAGCCAGCCGTACGGCTCGCACGCGTCGGGCGACGTCGCGAGGTCCATCGACAGGCTGTCGAAGCGGCCGGCGATCCGGTCCTCGAAGAGGTAGACGTCGCCGCGGATCTCCAGCGTGTCGGCGTCGCCGCCGGTCGCGTACGTGTAGAGGTCCGCGCGCCAGCCGCCGGGGGTGGAGGCGCCGGCGAGCGCGTCCTCCCCCGTCACCGTCGCGTCGACGGTGCTCGACCACGTCCAGCGGAAGTAGTCGGGCGCGGTGTTCGTGGTGAGCGCGTCCTCGATCTCGCCGTCGAGCTCGAAGCGCGCGGCCTCGCCGGCGGCCACGGTGGCGTCGCCGACGAGCCGGCGCAGGCCGGTGACGGTGTCGCCCTCGGTCGTGGCGGGATCGCCCTCGGCGAGCGCGTCGGCCTCCCACCACACGGCGCCCTCGAACGCGACGCCCTGCCCGCCCTCGCAGTGGTCGGCCCAGGACCAGCCGCCCTCGTCCGTGTCGACCTCGAGCGTGTCCTCGTCGGGCGGGCCCACCCACAGGTCGGGGCAGCCCGCCTCCACGTCGGCGAGCGCCGCGACGTGCCCGGCCCACGCCCGCGCCCCGCGCACCTCGAGCGCGACGGCGAGCCCTTCGGCGAACGCGGCGGGCAGGTCCACGTCGGAGACGTCGGGGAGCTCCAGCGTGTCGAGCGGCGGCCCCTCGTCGACGGGCTCGTCGCCGGTGGGGGCGCAGGCGAGGAGGAGGATCATTCCATCTCCTCCTCGACGACCACCGCGGCGGTCGCCTCCCACGAGAACGCGATCGTGTCGGCCTCCTCGCCGGGCTCCGCGTCGTAGAGCGGCACCCAGACGCCCGTGCCGCCGTAGTCCCACCAGAGGGTCGCGCCGTCGTAACCGAGCGTGCGCACGTCGCCGTCCTCCGGCAGGTCCGCGCCGCGGCAGTCGCCCTCGCCCTCGACGCGGGTGTGCTCCACGTCGAACGTGAGCTCGCAGCCCTCGCAGCCCGCGTCCGCGGGGAGGCCGACGAGCGCCCACGTGGCCGTACAGGCGGGCTCGGCCTCGTCGCCGTCGAGGAGCTCGACGACGACGAGCTCGCCGGTCATCGACGCGCCGTCGCCGGCGATCGCCCACACGCCGGACTGCCGCATCGTGAGCCAGTGGTCCGGCGTGTCGTCGTCGCCCGTATCCGTCGCGAGCGCGGTGTCGATCGGGAACGTGCCGGAGTCCTCGCGGAACGTCACGGACGTGTCCGCCGGGGGGAGCTCCGCGCCGGTGTCCTCTCCTTTTCCGTCGCAACCCACGCCTGTGAAAAAACTCCCGAGAAGCAGGAGAGACGGGCATGGCAGGCGTGGGCACATGCGACGCACCCAGTATACTGCAAACGGATGATGTCCCTGCTCGTCATGGGGTTGGCCTGCAAGCCGGAGGAGGCCGCGTCCCCCTCCCTCGCGGTGAGCCCGGAGGCCCTCGACCTCGGCGCCGTCTCGCTCGGCGAGGCCGCCACCGGCGAGGTCACGCTCACGAACGAGGGCGGCGGCGAGGTCACGATCCTGTCCGCCTCCATCGTCGAGGGCGACGCCGACGTCTGGTCGCTCGACCGCGCCGGCTTCGACGCGCTCGCCGCCGGCGACACCGTCACGCTCACGCTCTCCTTCGAGCCCGAAGAGGTCGTGGCCTACCTCGCGTCGCTCCAGATCCGCAGCGACGACCCCGCCCACGAGACCGCGTACGTCGCGCTCATGGGCGAGGGCACCCCGTCGACCGCCGACGGCGACGCCGACGGCTACAGCCCCGCCGACGGCGACTGCGACGACGGCGACGCCGCCGTGAACCCCGCCGCCGCCGAGGCCTGCGACGGCGAGGACACCGACTGCGATGGCGAGCTGCCGAGCGACGAGGCCGACGCCGACGGCGACGGCTGGCACCTCTGCGACGCCGACTGCGACGACGGGAACGCCAGCGTCTACCCCGGCGCCCCCGAGCTGTGCGACGACCTCGACGACGACTGCGACGGCGCCACGCCCGACCGCGACGACGCCGACGGCGACGGCTACTCCATCTGCGACGGTGACTGCGACGACGGCGAGGCGGAGGCCATCCCCGGCGGCGCCGAGGTCTGCGACGGCGCCGACAACGACTGCTCCGGCGTCGCCGACGATCTCGACGCCGACGCGGACGGCTTCTCCCCCTGCGACCCCGTCCGCGACTGCGACGACGACGACGCCGACGCGCACCCCGTCTACGTGGACGACGCCGGCAGCGAGAACGCCGCGGGGACGTACGCGGACCCGTACCTCACGCTCGAGCTCGCGTGGGCCGCGATCGACGACACCTGCCGCACCATCGGCGTGCTCGACGGCGTCTACGCCCCCGCGCTCGCGGTCGACGGCGACCTCGCCGTGATCGGCCTCGGCGACGTCACGCTCACGCCGCCGGCGGGCGAGCGCGCGTTCGAGATCACGGGCGGCGGGCTCGTCCAGCTCGTCGACGTCACGATCACCGGCGCCGTCAACGCCGAGGGTGACGGCGGCGCGATCCACGTCGACGGCGCCGACCTGCTGCTCGACGGCGTGACGATGTCCGGCAACACCGCCGCCGCGGACGGCGGCGCGATCGCCGTCGCGTCCGGCCTCCTGAACCTGATCGGGTCCACCCGCCTCGAGGACAACACGGCCGGCGACGACGGCGGCGCGGTCGCCATCATCGCCGGCGAGCTCGTCGACGGGGGCGCCACCACCTGGTCCGGCAACGCGGCGAGGCTGGGCGGCGCGCTCGTCGCCCAGTCCTCCGACGTGCAGATGCACCTCGCGACGTTCGAGGGCAACGTGGCCGCGGAGGACGGCGGCGCCGTCTACCTCGAGGGCACCTCGTTCGTGGAGATCCAGGGCTCGTCCTTCTGGCTCAACGAGGCGGCCGGCACCGGGGGCGCGCTGTCGCTCGTGGACGTCGCCTCGCCCGACGGCTTCGTCCGCAACCTCTGGGTCTCGGAAAACGTCGCCTCCGAGGGCGGCGGGCTCGCGGTCACGGGCTCTGCGAGCCTGCTCGTCGCCAACAACACGATCGTGTCGAACGACGGCGGCGACGCGCTGCACGTCGACGTGACCGACGGCGAGGCGGTCTGGGTCTGGTCCAACGTCGTCGCCTTCAACGACGGCGCCGCGGGGCTCGGCTGCGCGGGCGGCGCCTCCGTCGCGTACAACCTCGTGTACGGCACAGACTCGGGCACCGACTACGCGCTGGGCGACTGCGCGGACGACGGCGAGAACCTCGTCGACGACCCGCTCTTCCGCAGCTTCGACGACGACGGCGACCCGAGCGACGACGACCTCACGCCCGGAGGAAGCTCGCCCGCGCGGGACAGCGGCCCGTCCGACGGCGAGGGGCCCGAGGGCTACGTCTGGTCGGACACGTCCGGTTCACGGAACGACCGCGGCCACACCGGCGGTCAGGGGAGCTGGTGATGTTGCTCGTCTCCTTCGCCCACGCCGCCAGCGTCACGCTCAACCCCGGCGACGACGTCGTCACGCTCACCGCCTCGCTCGGCGCCGGCGACGAGATCGTCTTCTCCGCCGGCACCTACACGATCGAGGGCACGGCGAGCTGGTCCGGCGTCGGCACGGCGGACGCGCCCATCGTGCTGCGCGGCGACGGCGACGTCGTGATCGAGACCACCGCCGGCTGGGCCGTCGCCACCATCGAGGACGCCGCGTTCATCGAGGTCCGCGGCCTCACGTTCCGCGCCGCCGAGGGCAACACCGGCGCGGGCGGGCTCTACGTCTCCAACAGCAGCGACGTCACGATCACCGACGTGGAGATCGGGCCCACCGCGTACTGGGGCCTGCGGCTCGACGGCAACGTCACCCGCGCGCGGATCGAGCGCGTGCACGTCCACGACGCGGAGGGGGGCGACGGCATCTACGCCGGCTGCGGCGACGCGAGCTGCTGGACGCAGGAGAGCGTGTTCGCGAACAACTGGGTGCACGACGTCGCCGGCTACGGCATCGAGCTGGGCCCGGGCGGACAGGCCAACGAGATCGTCGACAACGTGGTCTACCGGGTCGCGGGCTGGGCGCTCGTGACCCAGTCGACCGAGTACGGGCCGCAGAACGTGGTGGAGCGCAACGTCGCCTGGGAGTTCGGCGAGGGCGGGCTCTACTGCGGCGGGGCCGCGGTGGTGCGCAACAACGTGCTCTTCAACGGCGCCGAGTACGGGATGATGCTCGACGCCGACAGCGAGGGCATCGCCGACATGGTCGCGAGCCACAACACGATCGCCGACGTCGACGGCTGGGGCCTGCAGGTGCACGACTGGGCAGGCCACACCGGCATGGTGCTCGCCAACAACGTGATCGCCAACCCGACGGGCTACGCGCTCTACTTCGACGACGCGGGCTACGACGCCGACTCGCTGCTCACCAACAACGTCGTGACCGGGCTCGTCGACAACGCGGAGGGGTACGCCGGGAACACCGTCGCCTTCGTGCCCGGCGGCGGGTACACCGACTTCGCCGACGCCGAGGCCTGGGACTTCTACCCCTCGTCCGGCTCGGCGCTGCTCGACGCCGGCGATCCCCGGTCGGAGGCCTGGGTGCCCGCCACCGACTTCAACGGCGCGCCCCGCGACGGCGACGCCCCCGACGCCGGCGCCTACGAGTGGGCCGGCGGCGACAACCCCGGCTGGGCGCTGTCCGAGGGCTTCAAGGACGTCGACGCCTACGCGGGCGCCGAGGCCGAGGTGCAGGGCGGCTGCTGCGCGAAGAAGGACGCCGGCGCCGGCGAGGCCGCGCTCCTCCTCTTCGGGGTCGGGCAGGTCTTCCGGCGGCGCCGCGAGCGTCGGTAGGACGCCCCTCTCTCAAGGAACCCCCAGCGCCTTCTTCAACCCCCGGATCTCCACCATCCCGGTCGCGACGTTGATGCCGTACTCGAGCGTGTGGTTCTCGTCCTCGACCTGCTTCACCAGCCAGTTGGTGTCGACCACGTTGGTGAAGAGCGTCCGGTAGACGATCGTGTGCGACCCGCTCGCGACGAGGCGCCACTCCCAGTGCGAGCCCGCCAACGCGCCTGAGACCCACGTGCCCTTGATCGTCTTCGCGTCGGGGTCCATCACGAAGGACTCGCGGAAGTTCACGTTGGGGCCCACCACCGCGATGGAGAAGTCGGCGACGAGCGTGTTCGTGCCGGTCGACACGACGGTGGAGTCCGCGCACTGCGGGAGCCAGTTCTCGTAGTCGCCGACGTTCACGAGCTTCGCCCACACGGCGTCGACGGGCGCGCGCACGAGCCCGATGGCCGTCGCCTGGCGCAGCCGCCCGTCCGGACGCGTCTCGAGCAGCGACACCTCGCCCTTCGCGAGCATCGCCTCCAGCGTCTCGGCGCGGGCGAGCCCCACGGCGAGGAAGAGCGCGATCACGTCCGCGCCTTCGCGAAGCCCGGCCGCGCCTTGCAGCGCGCCACGTAGGCCTCCACGACGGGGAACTCGCCCGTGAGCTTCATGCCGGCGGCCCACGCGACGATCGACCCGACGACCACGTCGGCCGCGCAGAGCTCGCCGAGGAGCCAGTCGCGCCCGGCCAGCGCGTCGGACAGCACCTTCAGGCACGCGTCGAGGTCCTCGCGCGCCTTCTTCAGCGTGGCCGCGTCGCGCTCGCCCTCGGGCTTCTTGTTCTCGAGGAAGGTCGCGTACACGGGCGGCTCGAGCGTCGCCATCGCGTAGACCATCCACTGGTAGTAGAGGCCGCGCTCCACGGTGCCGGGCGCGGGCGCCATCTTCGCCTCGGGGAAGCGGTCGGCGAGGTGCATGCAGATCGCGGCGGACTCGAAGATGGCGGTGTCGCCGTCGACGAGCACCGGGAGCTTCCCGTGCGGGTGCAGGCGCAGGTACTCGGGGCGCTTGTGCTCGCCCGCCACCATGTCGACGGGGACGATCTCGACGGGGAGGCCCGCCTCCTCGACGAGCCAGCGGGGGCGGGTGGCGCGCGTGTACTTGTTGAAGAAGAGCTTCGTCATGGCGGCACGCCTAATAAGCAGCCGTCGTGCCCACCACCGCCGTCGCCCACCCGAACATCGCCCTCTGCAAGTACTGGGGCAAGCGCGACCGCGCGCTGAACCTGCCCACGAACAGCTCGCTGTCGCTGACGCTCTCGCCGTTCCGCACGCGCACCACCGTCACGTGGGACGTGGAGCGCGACGAGGTGTGGCTGAACGGCGCGCGGACGGACGACGCGAAGGTGCTGCGCGTGCTCGACCTCGTGCGCCCGGGGCGCCCGCCCGCGAAGGTGGAGAGCGAGAACGACTTCCCGACGGCGGCGGGGCTCGCGTCGTCGTCGTCCGGGTTCGCGGCGCTGGTGCTCGCCGCGGATCCCGAGCGCCCGCTCGACGAGCTCGCGGTGCTGGCGAGGCGCGGCTCCGGCAGCGCGACTCGCAGCCTGCACGGCGGCTGGGTGCGGTGGGACCGCGGCGAGCGCGCCGACGGGCTCGACAGCCGCGGCGTCCCCGTCGCGCCGGCGGAGCACTGGGACGTACGCATGGTCGTCGCGATCGTGGGCGGCGCCCCGAAGGACACGTCCTCGACGGACGGGATGGTGCACACCCAGGCGACGTCGCCGTACTTCGGCGCGTGGGCCGTCGCGGCGCAGGCCGACGTCCCGGAGGCCGAGGCCGCCGTGCTCGCCCGGGACCTCGAGCGCCTCGGGCGCGTCGCCGAGCGCTCGTCGCTCCGCATGCACGCGAGCATGTTCGCCGCCGACCCGCCCGTGATCTACTGGCGGCCCGCGTCGATGCTCGTGATGGAGGGCGTGCGCGGCCTGCGCAAGGCCGGCGTGTCGTGCTGGGCCACGATGGACGCGGGGCCGAACGTGAAGGTGCTCTGCGAGGCCCGCGACGCGGACGCGGTTGCGGCGATGCTGAGGCAGGTGACGGAGCGCGTCGAGGTGCTCGAGCCGGGCGGGCCGGCGCGGATCGTGGCGTGATCCTCGCCCCCGGCAAGCTCGTCCTCGTCGGCGAGTACGCCGTGCTCGACGGCGCGGGCGCGATCGTCGCGGCGGTCGACCGCGGGGTGCGGTGCGACGTGTCGCCCGCGGACTCGGTGGCGATCGCGACGCCGGGCGACGATCGCTTCGTCCGCGCCGCGCTCGCCGGGGCGCCGCCCGCCCGCTACGCCTTCTCGGACTGGAACCCCGTCGACCTGCCGTCGAAGCCCGGCTTCGGCGGCTCGGCGGCCGCCACCGTCGCCGCGGTGGTCGCCCGCGGGGGCACGCTGGAGGACGCGCTCGCCGCGCACCACGCGGTGCAGGGCGGCGGCTCCGGCGTGGACGTGTTCGCGTCGTGGCACGGCGGCGTCCGGCGGTTCCCCGACGGGGCCGAGGTCCCCTGCCCTCGCCTGCTCGCGGTCTGGTCCGGCCACAGCGCGTCGACCGGCCCGCGCGTCGCCCGCTACCTCGCGCGCGAGGACCGCGCCGCGTTCGTGGCGGCGTCCCGCGCGCTGGTGGACGCGTTCGCGAGCGAGCCCCTGCGCGCCGTGCGCGAGGGCTACGCGCTGCTACGGGCCTTCGTGGACGACTACGACACCCCCGCGCACGCGCGCATCGCCGCGCTCGCCGAGCGGTTCGGCGGCGCCGCGAAGCCGAGCGGGGCCGGCGGGGGCGACGTCGCCGTCGCGCTCTTCACCGACCCCGACGCGCGCGACGCCTTCGCGGTCGCCTGCGCGGACGAGGGGCTGCCGCCGATCCCGGTGCGCGTGGCTCAGCCGCCGAAGCAGTCGTCGTAGGCTTCGAGGCACTCCTCGGGGAAGTCGTCGTAGAAGTCCTCGCAGCTCGCCGCCTGCAGCTCGGCGAGGCACTCGGCGCCCTTGTCCTCGTCGTAGTCGCACTCGTCGATGAGGTCCTCGACGTCCTCGGACACCTCGTCGACGCAGTCCTCCATGTCGCTGTACTCGGCCTCGAACGGGCCCTTCAGACACTCCCGCGTCCGCGAGCACGCGACCTGCGCGTAGCTGGTCGGGTATCCCTCTTCCGTGGCCGACAGGCAGCCGCCGAGCATCCAAACGAACAACGTCATGGTCGCCTCCGTGCCCGGGTTAACGCGCACCGCCATGCCCGACCCGAAGCAACCGGACATCGCTTCGCGCAAGGACGACCACATCGCGATCACCCTCGAAGAGGAGATCGGGTTCCGGCGCAAGACGACGCTGCTCGAGGAGGTCGAGCTGGTACACGACGCGTTGCCGGACCTCGCGGTCGGCGACGTCGACCTCTCCTGCACGTTCGCCGGCAAGCGGCTCCGCGCCCCGCTGATCGTCGCGGCGATGACCGGGGGCACCGCGCGCGCCGAGGCCATCAACCGGGACCTCGCGGCGGTCGCCGAGGAGCTCGGCGTCGGGTTCGCCTTCGGCTCGATGCGGCCGCTGCTCGTCCGCGGGATCCGCGACGGCTACTTCGTCCGGCGCGTCGCCCCCTCCACGCTCGTGCTCGGCAACATCGGCGTGGTGCAGGCCCGCGCGACGCCCACCGCGACGCTGCGCGCGATGCTCGACGAGACGGGCTGCGACGCGCTCTGCGTGCACCTCAACCCCGCGATGGAGGTCGTGCAGCCCGAGGGCGACGACGACTTCCGCGGCGGGCTCGACACGATCCGGCGGATCGTCGGCGAGCTCGGGCTGCCGGTGATCGTGAAGGAGACCGGCTGCGGCCTCTCGCGGAGCGTCGGCGAGCGCCTCGCCGCCGCCGGGGTCACCCACGTCGACACGAGCGGCGCGGGCGGCACCTCGTGGGTGGGCGTGGAGGCGCGCCGCGCGAAGGAGGGCCAGCGCGCGCTGGGCGAGCGCTTCTGGGACTGGGGAATCCCCACGGGCGCCAGCGTCGCGCAGCTGTCCGGCCTGCCGCTCACCGTCTGCGCGACCGGCGGGATCGCCGACGGCCTCGACGCGGCGCGGGCGATCGCGCTCGGCGCGACGTGCGCGGGCATCGCGCGCCCCCTGCTGAAGGCCCAGGCCCAGGGGCTCGACGCGCTGCGCGAGGCGCTGTCCCGCGTCATCGCCGAGGTGCGGATCGCGTGCCTGCTCACGGGCTCGCGGACGCTCGACGACCTGCGGACGAAGCCGCTGGTGCTGGGGCCGCGGCTCCTCCGCTGGGTACCGCAGGGGTCGCCCATCCAATCTCGCATCTAGCTGGGGCGGGCGAGACGCCCGCCCCCACGAAGATCCGCCTCCCAGCCTCCAGCCTGCAGCCTCCGGCCTCCAGCCCGAAGCCTAAAGCCTAAAGCCTGAAGTCTAAAGCCTCATTCCAGCTTCATCCCCCACCCGCTCGGGTCCGGCAGCACGCCGACGATCGCCTTCGCGTGCAGGTCGAACCAGCCGAGGTAGTCGCCCTCGTCGAGGTGGAGCTGCGCGTAGGCGAGCGAGCCGGCGGGGCGCGACGTCAGCGCCTCCACGACGGCGGCGCAGGTGGCGGCGCGCTCGATGTCGCCCTTCGCGACGAGCCGGGCGCGGTGGGCCTTCCAGAGGGGGCGGAGCGTGCCGCGGTCGTCGGCGATCACGGCGTGGGGGACGTAGATCGCGGCGTTGGGGAGCGCGAAGCCGACGATGTCCTGGCACGCGTCCGAGACGGCGCCGGGGCTCACGGGCGCGGCCGGAGCGGCGGCGACCGGGGCGGGCGCGGGCGTCGCGACGGGCGCGGGGGGCGTCGCGACCACCGGCGGCGGGGCGGCGGCCTTCGCGGCCTCGGCGACGCGCGCGGCCTCGAGGGCCTCGGCCGCGCTCATCTTCTTCGCGGGCGGG